>JAOAPQ010000830.1 GCA_025462965.1 Bryobacterales bacterium | reverse complement strand
ACTCGGCCACAATCTGAACTGGCCAGTCAGCCCGGGCGACGTGGGAAAGTTCATGCGCGAGAACAAGATCACGCCTTTCGTCGTCCCAGGTATGAGCATCGGAGGGCAGGAGGATCGCGGGCCGGAGGAATCCCCAGGTGAGGGGCATGCTTTGCGGCTGCCGGGATTCAAGGAGGCGAACGGCTCGCGTAATTCCCAGTTGACGCGACGTATTGAGAACGGCCCACATCCAGCGGTCTTCGAGGATAGGCTTGGCGCGAGAGGAGAGCCAGGCCAGCGCGACCAAACCGCGGACGAAACGCATCAGCATGATGGAGCAGCCGGCGACCCATATGAAAAGGATCACGTCGGCGGGCGTTACGCGCGCCGGGACCGCGTTCACCGCCATCGGCGGCAGCGCGCGCCCGACCGGCGCGCGAGCCAGCGAACCCGTGACCTGGGCGAAGGCGCGCCCCACTGCGGCCGGCCGCCAACCCGGAAGCGCGGCGCCGAGGAGCGGAAGGATGAGAGACGCGGCGAGAGCCAGCGTCCAGACGCGATGCCGCAGATCCGCGGATTCCGAACGGAATACTCGCGCGGCGACCCAGGCGGCTGCGAGCAGGACGGTCACTTTGCAAAGTAGTAATGCGACGGGCATTATTTTTCTCCCTTCCGCGCCTTCTCGATCAGTTGGGCCACGTTGTCGAGCTCTTCACCGGAGACTTTCGAGACCTCTCCGCCGAGTAGAGCAGCCACTACCTTTTCGGGCGAGCCTTCGAAAAAGGTGTCCACGAGATGCCTGAGCGCGGAGACTCGCGCGGCGTCGCGCGGAATAGTGGGTGCGTAGACATATCGTGGGCCGAGTTCCTCATGCACGATATGCCCTTTCTCTTCGAGGACGCGAAGCTGCGCCCGGACGGTTGAATAGTTGGGTTCACCGGGAAGCTGTTCCTGAACTTCGGACGCAGTGGCACGTTGGAGCCGGTAAAGAACGTCCATGATCTGGCGTTCTCTTCGCGATAGCTGCATGCTAGATTTTTAGCACTATGCTAGAAAAATAGCAAGCGATATTTGGACTATCGAATCCCCGCGACGAGCATCCGTCTCATTGGGAGAAATCCGATCAGTAGCAGTACTGTGCCGATTAACATCCAGTTGTCGAGATCCCAGAACGCTAGGAACAGTGCGCATCCGGCGGCAACACAAATGCTCGACCATGCGGGCACCATGCGCCTGCCCAGGAGTACGAGCGCTTGGGCCGCCATGCCGATCATCGTCAACTTCGCGAGCGACGTTGTGAGCAGAAACGCGCCTTGCGGAGCCGTCATGGCCTTGAAGGTGGCGATCGCGCCTGCGAGATTCTCCGGATCGACCAGCCCGATGCCGCGATAGAAAGCCGTCCACATGCCGAACAAGCCGCCCATATAAATCGTGCCCGCGATCGTGATCATCAAGGCGATGGCGCTGGCGATTGGGCGTACTGCGCGCCCAAGAAGGTAGAGCGCGAACGCGCACAGTGGAAACAGCGGCAGCGCCAGATAGGCGATGACGTGGGGGTCGTGGATCATCGGCCAGCGATTGTGCGCACGGATCAACGATGCCACCACGCGATCCGGTGCGGCGGGCGTGTAGCGTAAGCGGAAATCGAGAAAGTCCGTGATGCCCCGAAAGTGCAGGATGAATACGAGAATGAACAGGCAGGGAAACGCGATGAGCGCCCAGCCGAGGATTGTGCGAACAGGCGCGGGTGCGGTCGAAGACGTCATCGGACCGATGTTAAGGCCGCAGGGCGGGCCGCACAATAGGTAAGAGCTCGTTCATGGCGTTTACGAAACAGAAATCCGCGACTGTCTCGAATCGCGGACGCGATAAGCGAGTCGAACGGACCCGCCTGCAACTCGACGCCGCTTTTGTCGAGCTACTGCACCGGCGCTCTTACGACAGTATCCGGGTCAGCGACATTGCGAAGAAGGCGGGCGTAGGCCGCGCCACGTATTACGCGCACTATTCCTCGAAGCATGATCTTCTGCGCTCGCAGTTCGGCCGCATCGTGGCGCCGATGCTGGTATTGACACGGGAAGGAACCTGTCCCGTGGATGGCACCCATCTGTTCGCACACGTCCAGACGGCGCCGCGACTCTACAAGGCGTTGATGGGCGGGCGCGAGACAAGCGGCGGCGCGAGGGTTCTTCGGGAATGTTTCGATCAGCGTATTGAGCAGTTGCTGAGGAGAGCCGGAGGCCTTGCGAAATTTCCCATCCCGACGCCGATGATCACGCGATTCGTGGCATCCTCGCTCCTCGCGGTCATCGAGTGGTGGGTCGAGAACGGTGCGCGCGAGTCGCCGCGGGAGCTACAGGCAATCTTTCGGCAACTGGCATGGGAGGGTTTAGCAAGACCACTCGACTTACCTTCGGCAGTACCGCCATAAGTTTATCCTTCGCAGTCAGCCGGAGGTTTTCGTGCGGTGCGCGGTGAGGACCAACTCCGGATCATGTACCGAAAGCAGCAGCTCCTCCATTGGCCCGGTGAAACGGATCCGGACCGCGCGCGCACCGGCCGGGTGGAATGCGCGGTCACCCAAATAGACCAAGCCCCTCCCGGTGGTGCCGACGCGCGTGAAGGTAAGCTTGCCGCCAGCAGCCGCAATCTCGATCCGATCGGCGGGCCCGGGGCTGAAGGTGTAAATGCCCGCTAGCGAGAGCGCCTCTTCGTCCGTGAGCGTCGCGGCGGGTGGCGCGCCCGCGTCGCGGAGCGATTCAAGGTAGCGCAGGACGGGCTCGGCAGCCGCTCCGCCGGCCTTGGCGTGGGCGAGCAGCGCGATACTGTGCGGACCCGGAATCCGCTGCACGCCGGGCTGGGCCGCGATCTGAGCCTTGACGACGTCCAGGTGGCCGAGCATGGCGGCGGAGAAGAGGGTCGGAGGTGCTCCCTGCTCGATCAGGTACAGGGCAATTTGCCGATTGCCCGTGTGCGAGGCAGCTCCAAGGGCGGTTTCCCAATCGCCGAATCCCCAGTCCCAGGCGGCCCTGGCGAGCGCGGGGCGCGCTTTCACCAGTTCGCGGACGCGCTGGACGTTCCCGTGCGAAACGCTGACCATCTCGCGCACCAGTTCCGGTTGCTGGGTGGGGAAGATGGCAGGCACAGTGAGCTGGTCGGGCGTTGCGGCAAACGCGCCAAGCGGCGCGGCCAGACCAAGGGGCGCGAATTGCATCAAACGGCGGCGTGTTAAGAAAGTCTGCATATTTTCCTCTCTTCGGTTCTCCGTGAGCTTAGAGTTTGTTGGCGAGTTTGGGCAAGCGAGGAAGATGTGAGGCGCCAACCCACCGAGAATCTGTCACTTACCGCGAGGGATGAGGCGGGAACAACCGGCGTTCGGAGGCAGGCACGGGGAGAAAGCGGTTGCAATGCGATGTGCCAGATCCGATTGCGAGCTGTGCGGATCGGCTTCGGCGGAATCGAGACGAGCGACCATGACGTGCGCCTGGTCCGGCAGGCGAATCAGATGCGCGAGGACATGAATACCGGATGGATTGCGCTGCACCTGGCCGAGGACGATGTAGCCGACCTTTAGCGAAGACGCGATCGTAATGAGGTCGCGTGCCGCGCGGGGTTGGCGCAGGATCGCGGCGTTCCCGATCACCGAGTAGTGATCCATACCGGCGCCGGTCAGGTCCGCGACGACCGCATCAGTCAAGCCATCGACAAAGCGATCGAACTCCGCGCTGCCGGTCTGGTTGTCAAATCGCGCGACTGCGATTCGGACGACTGGCGCCGGCGCCGCCCTGCGGATAAGAAAGAAGATCGACGCGCCAATCAGGGCCAAGAGCGTAGCGGCCGCCAGCAGCCGATTGGGGAAGCGGAGCTTCGCAGGCGCCTCCGGATGCTCCGGTCTTACGAGGCTGGCGACGGGGGCGATGAACTGGTATCCGCGTTTGGGAAGCGTCTTCACGAAGCGCGGCGATTCGGCCGAATCTCCACGGGCGGCGCGGATTTGCGCGACGCAGAAATTAAGCCCCCGGTCGAAGTCGACGAAAGTGTCCGTGCCCCAAATCGCCCGACGTAACGTATCGCGGGTCACGACCTCTCCGGCGTGCGCTACGAGAAGCCCAAGTACCTGGGCAGGTTGCGACTGCAGACGCACCGGCGAGCCATCGCGGCGAAGCTCGCCGGTGGCGGGATCGAAGTCGAAAGTGCCGAATCGAATTCGAGCTGTTTCAGCCTTCGACATTTACAGCAATCACAATGAGGGCTTGCTCGCGGCCAGAGCGCGCTCCGAAGCGCGCAGACCATTGAGCGTTTCCTCTATCGACGTCGTATCGAGGCGCGAAGCGGCATCCGAGACGAGACCTCTACCGGCAGCCTGGTTGACGGCCGCCTGCGATACTCGATTGCCTTTGCCTGCAGGCTGCAAGGAGGCGGCCCATTGTCTGAGTTCCCCGATCACCGTTGCTTTGTCGGCGCCAGAGGACTGCGCCTTTTCCAGACGTCCGATCAGTTCCCGCTCGGTTGCCAGGATCGCGCGGCGGCGCTCGATGAGCTGGGTGACCTTCTCGGCGATGCCGGCCGAGCTTCCATCGGCGTAGAGAGCCGCTTGCATCTTTACGTAATCGGGTACCGCACCGACGGTCATGTTCGCGACCTGGGTGCGTCTCTGGCCCCCGGGCGGAATAGCTTCGGACGCGACATCGTCCTGCCAAAGCGAATAAGAACTGCCGGGGTAATTGACTAACTCGATCAGATAGGCGGTGAGGGGCTGAGGAGAGGGATTCCGAACGTAGAATATGGAGCCGCCGGCGGTGGGCTCAATGCGCAATTCGGGCAACGGGAAGGTCGCGGCGGTGGCGGAAACCGCCAGCAGACAGGCAGCTGTGAAACTTCCGGATGACATTTGACGATATTATCTCTAGTCGAAGCCTATGCGATCATCACTTGTTCTTTGCCTGGCAGCGGCGGCGTGCCTATCCGCGCAGACCGGGTCCAAACCGGACGAAATCGTCGTCGATATCGACGGCAAGCCTTTCACCACGTTTCACTACGGCACCGATGCCAACAAGCCGTTTCTGGCGCCGCTGCGTTCGGCCTCGGGCAAAATTGTGACGCGCGGGTTCCCCATGGAAAACATACCGGGAGAGAGCCGCGATCATTTGCATCATCGCGGGCTGTGGTTCTCCTATGACGACGTGAACGGAGTGAAGTTCTGGGAGAACGATCCGTCGTACACGAAAGGGAACATCGGCAAGATTGTGGTGCGTGACGCCAATCTGAAAGCCGGCAAAGGGTCGAGCACCCTGCACGCGACCATGGAGTGGCGCGATCCTCAAGGGAAAGTGCTGGTGGTGGAAGACCGCGACATGGTGTTCTATTCGGACCCGAAGCTGCGGACAATCGACTTCGATACCACGCTTACCGCTCCCAGCGGAGTAACGTTTGGCGATACCAAGGAAGGCGCGTTCGCGATCCGGCTGGTTGACAGCTTCACGGAAAAGAAAGGTATGAAGATGGTGGACGCGGACGGCCGGACCGGCATGGCGAACGTGTGGGGGAAGCGATCGAACTGGGTGGATTACGCGGCCGCGGTGGATGGGGAGAAGCTGGGAGTGGCGATTTTCGATCATCCGCAGAACCCCAACCATCCGACGTACTGGCACGCGCGGGATTACGGATTGTTTGCGCTGGATCCATTTGGCCAGAATGCATTCGATCCGAAGATGGACGAGCGGCAGACGAAGCTCGGGCCGGGGGAGAAGTTGCGGTTCCGATGGCGCGTCGTGATTCATCCAGGCGACGCAGAGACGGCACACGTGGCGGATTTGTATAAGGACTACTCAAGCAAGCGCTGATGTAGTTAAGGCTCACGTGATTCGCCGTTTCCGAACGATATGGCGGAATCGACGGTGAACATCCTCGTAGTTCCGGCCACGGACCGCAGCATCTGTAAGACAATCCGGTCTCCGGAAGTGCGCACAGCAAAGTGATTATTCGCGCCGTGCCGCACGGCAAAGGTTCGCGACCCGAACGGCGGCACGTGTACTTCCGCGCTTGCGGAGCAAATCGGATCGAACTGCCGGCCAGGCAAGGAAAATTCCGAACCGGAGGAGTAGCAAAGCGATGCCCTCGCCGGCCGCTCGGAAGTGTTGATCAGCAGGATCGATCCGTCGCCAAGATCGTCAACGTCTCCGGCCCACCAGGGGTTGCGTGTCGCGTAGGAAACGTCGCGATGCACGGTTCTCACGTTCGCGCCCTCAACGCACTCCGTGGTGCCCCGTACCGTCACTACCGGCCGGTAACCCGCCTGAACCGTCTCGCGTACTCTGACCCACACCCCATTGGTCTCTTCCTCAATTTGCGCTTGGACACTAGCTGTCTCGCCCGCCCGGAGATGTACGGCGACGCCGCTCCTGGCCACCAGGGACGCTAAAGCCCCGTCTTCGCGATGCGGCTCCGCGTCAACCACAACAGGACCTTGGCCAAGATTGCGCAGCTCAATCGCCGACGAGCACCCACCCCCGTAGGCCAGCGCAGGGACAATAGTTTCCACAACTCTGCCTTCAGAGGCTCGTAACCATAACGTCGATGCAACACAGATCGCGGCCCAGATAGAACCCCAGCGCGCGCCAAAGCTTGCCATGGTACGCCATCTTACAAGAATCCGGTCCTATCCCCCCGTCATCGCTACAATGAGAAGTCATGCTCGTCGCCCTTGGTCAGATCAACACTACGGTCGGCGATCTCCGTGGCAATATCGCGAAGATGGCCGAATATGCGGGGCGGGCATCGGCCCGCGGAGCCGCGATCATTGTATTCCACGAGCTGTCCATCACCGGATATCCGCCCCGGGATCTTGTCGAGCGTCCCAGTTTTCTCAACCGCTCGGAAGAAGCGCTCCAGGATCTGGCCCGTTGCACGGCGCACCTGCCGATTGCGCTGATCGCGGGTTACGTCGGCCGTTCCGCCGCCGAAACCGGAAACCGTGCCGCCAATTGCGCGGCGTTCGTTCAAAACGGCTGCGTGATGTTCCGGCAAACCAAAGCGCTCCTCCCGAACTATGACGTCTTCGATGAACAACGCTATTTTGTCTCCGCGGAGTCGCAGCAGACCTTCCCGTTTCAAGGGAACCAACTCGCCATCGCGATCTGTGAGGACGCCTGGAATGACGAGCAGTTCTGGAAGCACAGGCTTTATCCCCGCGACCCCGTGGACGAACTGATCCGAAAGGGCGGCGATTTCCTCATCAACGTCAATGCGAGCCCTTATTTCATGGGCAAACGGAAATTGCGGCAGGACATGGTCGCGGCGCAGGCCCGCCGACACAATGTTCCCGTAATCTGGGTCAATCAGGTCGGCGGCAATGACCAGATCGTCTTCGACGGCAGCAGCTTCGCGATGAACGCCTCGGGCGAAATTATCGCGAGCGCGGCCAGCTTCGCCGAGGATCTGATCTACGTCGATACATCCGCTAAACCGCAACACAGCCGATCGACGCATAACAACGAGTGCGAAGCCGTGTACGAGGCGCTGGTGCTTGGGACACGCGACTACGTGCGCAAGTGCGGCTTCTCCAAAGCGCTCATCGGTCTGAGCGGTGGCATCGACAGTTCGCTGGTGGCGTGCATCGCGGTAGACGCACTGGGCCGGGAGAACGTGACGGGCATCAGCATGCCTGGTCCATATTCATCGGAACACAGTGTAACGGATGCCTTCGCTCTAGCGCGCAAGCTTGGCATTGCCTGTGAGAGCGCCCCGATTACCGGCGCGTATGACCGGATGGTCCGGGATCTCCCGGATTTCTCGGGCGTCACGCTGGAGAATCTGCAATCCCGCCTTCGCGGAGTCACGATGATGGCTTACTCGAACCAGACCGGGGCGCTGGTCCTGACCACCGGAAACAAGAGCGAGATAGCCGTGGGCTACTGCACGTTATATGGCGACATGTGTGGCGGCCTGGCGGTCATCAGTGACGTTCCCAAGACACTCGTCTACGCTCTCAGCCGGTTGCGTGAAAGCGTGATCCCGCATTCGGTCTTTGAAAAGCCCCCGTCCGCCGAACTCCGTCCTGACCAGAAGGATTCCGACAGCCTGCCCGATTACGACACCCTCGATTCGATCCTGCGTGAATACGTGGAGAACTGCAGGACAGTACGCGAAATTTCCGATACCCTCAACGTTCCGCTCGCGCTTGTCCAGGAGATTGCCGCCAAAGTGGACCGTAACGAGTACAAACGCCAGCAAGCCGCGCCCGGATTGAAAGTGACCAGCAAAGCGTTTGGTATCGGAAGGCGTTTCCCCATAGCCCAGAAGTATTCTGAATAACCAACATGCCGTTTACAAGAAGCTCGTCGTCTGTCTTATCCCCGCTTGTTCCCAAAGCCGCGCTCTTCGTAGCACTGGCGTCCCTGCTTGTCTCCCAACCTGCGTCCCGCACCGTGCCTGGCCCGCAGGAAGGAAACTCGACGCTGCTGGTCAGCGGCTGGAAAATCACTCCCGCCGGGAAACAGGTCGCGGTGGACACACTTCCGATGCGCACCGCACTTTCACCGGACGGCCGGTATCTCCTTGTGCTCAACGGCGGTTATAACCCGCCCACCATTTCAGTTCTCGATGTGGCGAGCGCCGCTGAACTCTCGCGGGTTCGCGTGCCCGATGCTTGGCTCGGCCTGACTTTTTCGCCGAAAGGCGATTTCGTTTACGTCGGCGGGGGCTCGAAGGGAGCGATCTTCGAGTTCTCTTTTGCTGATGGAAAGCTTGCTCCAGCCCGCACGCTGGCTATCTCCAGCCAGCCGCCGGCCTCCGCCCCGAAACCGGCGGACGAGCTAGCGCCCACGAACGACCCGAACGATCCCACTTACCGGAACTTTATCGGAGATGTCGCCATAACGCCCGATGGGCGGCTGCTCTACGCCGCAACGCTGTTCCAGGACTCGCTGATTGTGTTAGATCGGACTTCGGGGAAGCCGGTAGCAAAGGTCAAAACCGGCCGCCGCCCTTATCGCATCCAGTTCCTTCCCGATGGCCAGACATTTTTCGTCAGTAACTGGGCGGACGGATCGGTAAGCCAGTTCCAGACCTCAGATAACGCGCCCATGGCTACACTGCGGCTGGGCCCACACCCTACCGACATGATTCTTCGCCCCGGCAAGAACATCGGCGACGAAACCGGGCACACCTGGCTCGGCAGGCTGTTTGTAGCCTCCGCCAACTCGAACCACGTGTACAGCGTCGGCATTTCAGAAAATGCGTCGGTGGAGCAACTGGAGGCCGTCAATGTCTCCATGACGCCACGGCAGCCTCTGGGCATGACACCCAGCGCGCTTGGCCTCAGCGCCGATTTGAGGAGCCTCTATGTGGCATGCTCGGATGCCAACGCGATCGCCGTAGCGGATCTCTCGGAAGATCGTACTCACGTCGTTGGTTTCGTTCCGACCGGTTGGTACCCCACCGCCGTGCGGGGGCTGCCCGACGGCCGCACCGTGATCGTGAATGGAAAAGGCTTGCGCTCATACCCGAATCCGAAAGGTCCCAGCCCTCTTCGCCGTCCCGAACCTCTTCATGAGGGAGTCCGCTCCGATGAGTACGTCGGCAAGATGCAGACCGGCACTGTCGCATTCGTCGATGCTTTCGATGAGCCCAGGCTTGCCGAATATACACAAGCCGTCATGTCGAATTCTCCCTACCGGGATGCCAACCTTGATACACCGGCTCCCGCGGTGCTCGCAAACATCAAGCACGTCATCTACATCATCAAGGAGAATCGCACTTACGATCCCATGCTGGGCGATATGAAGCAGGGTAATGGCGATCCTTCTCTGGTGCTCTTTGGGGAAAAGATCACGCCCAATCAGCATAAACTCGCGCGCGACTTCGTTCTCTTCGACAACTTCTATGTCAGCGCGGATGTCAGCGCGGACGGCCACAACTGGTCAACTTCGGCGATCGCCAACGATTTCGTTCAGAAATTCTGGCCTAACAGCTACGCCAAGCGTCGTAATCACTATGACTACGAAGGAGGCGAACCGGCCGCCACGCCGCCCGCCGGCTATCTTTGGACCAACGCCTCCATGGCGGGAAAATCTATCCGCAATTACGGTCTGCAGGTCAACAACCGCCTCAAGCCGCTGGCCGATAATATCCAGATCGATTCCGTCCGCGACCCGATCCTCTCACCCGTGACTAACCCTTACTACCGCGGATTCGATTTGAACTATCCGGATGTCGAGCGCCTCAAGATCTTCCAAAAGGATCTCGCCGAATTTGAATCCAAGGGGCAAATGCCCCAGCTGATCCTGATGCGGTTGGGCAACGACCATACTTCAGGCACGGCTCCGGGCAAGATAGCGCCGCTATCCAACCTGGCCGACAACGACTATGCCCTTGGCTCGCTCGTAGAAGCTGTTTCGAAGTCGCGCTTCTGGCCGGAGACGGCCATATTCGTCCTGGAAGACGACGCACAGAACGGCGCCGACCACGTCGATTCGCATCGCTCCCCGGCATTCGTTATCTCCCCGTACACGCACCGCGGCGTTGTCGACAGCACCATGTACAACACCACTTCCATGCTGCGCACCATCGAGATGATCCTGGGTCTCCGGCCCATGACACATT
This sequence comes from Bryobacterales bacterium, assembly GCA_025462965.1. Lineage (GTDB taxonomy): Bacteria > Acidobacteriota > Terriglobia > Bryobacterales > Bryobacteraceae > JALYXI01. Next base: position 4,607 of record JAOAPQ010000830.1, on the reverse strand, counting down.
TCGATGCCGCCGCCAGTCCGATGACGCCGGCTTTTCAGGCCAAGCCGGTGAGCAATCCTTACACAGCTGAGCAGCCACGCGTTCCGCTTAATGACCGCAACCCGCAGTCGTCTCCGACCGCCGAACGCTCCCGCAAAATGAACTTCGACGCGGAAGACCTCAACGATGATGACGACCTGAACGCGGTGCTCTGGCAGGCCATAAAAGGGCCGGCCGTCCCGGTTCCAGCGCCGGTGCGGAGCTTCTTCCACTAATGCCGAGAATCTACCTGTGCTTCCTATGGCACATGCACCAGCCGTTTTACAAAGACCTGCTGTCCGGCGAGTACAAATTGCCGTGGACGCGGCTACATGCCCTGAAGGACTACTACGGCATGGTCAAGATCCTGGACGAATTCCCGCAAATCCGGCAGACGTTCAACCTAGTCCCCTCGATGATGGTGCAGATTGAGGAATATGCATCCGGCAAAGCCCGGGATCCTTTTTTCGATGCCGCCATCAAACCGGCCGAAAGTCTCACGGCTCAGGAGAAGGAATTCATCCTTCATCATTTCTTCCATGCCCATCCGGGAAGAATGATCTACCGGTACCCCCGCTACGGAGAGCTTTTCGAGGCGCGCGAAGCGAACAAGACGACCCCCGGTGCGCGGGGCGTCTTCGGTGTTCAGGAATTTCGCGACCTTCAGGTCCTCTCGCAACTCGCATGGTTCGACGAGGAATTCCAGGAACACGATCCCGAGGTACGCGCCCTGGTCGAAAAAGGCCGCGATTACACTCTCGGCGACCAGGCACTGATGGGTCGCAAGCAACGCGAAATCATCGGTCACGTCATTCCCACTTATAAACGGTTGGCCGCCTCAGGTCAGATTGAAATATCCACAACACCCTTCTACCATCCCATCCTGCCGCTGCTCTGTGATTCCAATATCGCCGCGATCTCCCATCCGCATGTGCCTCTGCCACGCCGGTTCTCGTATCCCGAGGACGCCTATGCGCAGCTTCAGATGGCCAAGGAATACATCACGCGTGTTTTCGGCGTCGCGCCCGTCGGCCTGTGGCCGTCGGAGGGGTCAGTATCGGACGAGGTTTTTCGAATCGCATCGGAGATTGGCTTCGAATGGACGGCTACGGACAACGGAGTGCTCGCCCGCACGCTGGGCCGCGGCGCCGGGGTAGAGGAGACGTATCGCCCCTGGTGCTGGAGCCAGCGCGGCAAGAAGATCCAGGTACTGTTCCGCGACCACCTTCTTAGCGACCTGATCGGCTTCGTCTATTCGGGTATGGGGGCGCACGAATCCGCGGGAGATTTCCTGCATCGCATTCGTGAAAATTGCCGCGGAATACTCGCGAGCGACCGCGATGCGCTGGTACCGATCATCCTGGATGGCGAGAATGCCTGGGAATACTATGATCACAACGCGCGGCCCTTTTTCCGCGAGCTCTATGCCGGCATCACTGCCGATCCGCAGATAGAAGCCATCACGATCCGCGACGCATTCAAGCGTCTGACGGCGGAACCTCTCGATCATATTTTTCCGGGCTCCTGGATCGGAGCGAATTTCGATGTCTGGATCGGCGCGCAAGAGGACAACAGAGCCTGGGAGTTCCTGCTCGCAGCGCGTGAAGCTTTCGATAAAGCCAAGCACGGGCTCTCGGAGGAAGCGCTCAAGCTCGCCTGGGAAGAACTGCTGATCGCGGAGGGAAGCGATTGGTGCTGGTGGTATGGTCCTGAGCACGACTCGGCCAATCGAATCGAGTTCGATGAACTATTCCGGTCTCACATCGCCAACGTCTATCGGGCGCTCGGAATGATGCCCGCGGAAGATTTATCTCGACCGATTCTGAGTGTCATAGCGGTTACCGAGTCGAAGGTCGATCCCAGTGGGGCCGTCCGACCCGTCATAGATGGCGTTGTGAGCTCGTATTTTGAATGGATGGGCGCGGGCGTCTATAGGGTGGATCAGCGGTCCGGATCCATGCACGGCAAACGTTTTCTGGTCCGCGAGCTCTATTTCGGAACGGATGCCGAGAATCTATATTTACGAATTGACTTTCGAGAAGATGCGTCGGATCTGATGGAATCCCTCGATTGCCGCTTCGTCTTTCGACCGAATGGCGTCGGGGAAGAAACTGTCGTGCTCCACATCGAACATGGCCACATTACCGTGCGTGAAGCGGCTTTCCCGGTCAAGTGCGCATATCGGACCATTCTGGAGATTGCCTTGCCGTTGGCGAAGATCCAGAAAGCCCCAGAGAGGCCTTTACGTTTCAACGCATCCTTCTGGCACGGCGGGTTGCCGGTGGATGCTCTACCCCAGCAAGGGTGGCTGGAAGTCCGAACCGACGAATGGGACGTGCGCTAAACGCGTCCGGCCCATTCCCAATCGAAAACCTTCAACTAACCCGTCTTGCGCATTGAGTACTTCGAGAGAGTACTCATGAATGCAGCGGCTGCGGGGGGCGGCTCTACTGTACCAGTAAGGATTTCCTTGTTGGTTACCGGACGCCCGTAGAGAGCGGCATTGTCCTCGTTGTCGGGACGTAGGGTTGAGCCGGTCAACGTTACCCCCGCAAATGCGCCGCGCGAACGGGAATATGAAAGGATCTCAGCACGCAACTGCGCATCGGTCTGCGCGGAGAGGTCGCGGCCCACCGGTCCGGCCGTTGCTTCCGCGCCGGCTCCGATTGTAAACTTATCTTCCAGCAACTTCCTCATACCGCTAGCGTTCTTAACAATAAGAATGTAGTCGGTTTCAGACGCGCCGATTTGTAAGCCAAAACTACCGCCTTCCATCCGAACTGCCGCAGGGCCCGTCCAGCCCCGTCCCCCCGGCTTCCGGCACACGGCGAAGCCCTTCCCATATTTCGCGCCCACAATGAACCCGGCCTTCTTCGAATTCGGAATCACTACCACGCATTGCGCGCTCTCCAGCAACTCGCGAGGTACGCCCTTGTCATCCGCCTGCAGCATCTCGTTGAGCGTTTCACTTGCGGCGGCAAGCCTCTTTGTTACAGCCTCCATATCGGACGCCGCATAAATGGAATTGGTGAGCGCCGTAGCAGCCATCACCGTCAGTGCCAAAATTCGCATAGAGCTCCTTCCAACTTGCTAAAAGCCGGTTAATAGCCAATGTGATTTGTGACACGAGTTTACAGAGAGGTCCAAGCTGGTTCAGTACTCCGTTAATCTAAAGTAGATGAATATCGAGGTCCTTCTTACCGAAGCGGAAATCGCGCAGGAATTTGTGGAGTCCATGGAAGCGCGGGATCTGCCTGAGAAATTCTTCTATTGGTTTCCACTTTCAGTGCGCGCGTGGCGGGAACTCGCTTCGGGTGAGCCTCATCGAAATCTGGAACGAAGTTGGGACATTCTGAGTTCCAAGGCGCCGGCGATTACGGCGCACTTTCCTGCTGTAATTCCCGTAGTAAGTTTCGGCTCGGGCGACGGAGCCAAAGACCGCCTGCTGCTGCAAGCCCTTAAGCGCGAGGGGAAACTAGTGAAGTATTTTCCCGTGGACGCCAGCCAGACCCTTCTCGAAACGGCTTGCGCCGCGGCGGAGGATGAAGACTTCGAAGTACTCGGCCTGAAGGCGGATATTTCCAGTCCCATGCACCTGGTCCTCGCCTCCGATGCCGCCGAGTCGCCAAAACTATTCCTGATGAGCGGCAATACGTTGGGCGGATTCGATCCTTTCGATCAGATCCGTCATATCGCCGAATGCATGCGCGGCGGCGACCGTCTTATTATCGACGCGGAAATCTACTCCGAACAGGCCGCGGCCGAGATAGACAATCCCAAGTCGGCGAAGTTTGCTTTCGCCCCCTTGGCCAGCATCGGCGTGCAGGAAGACGATGGTCAGATCCGATTCGAGATAAAGCGGGATGAACGCCACGCGGGAATGTATTTGATCACAAAACGGTTCCACGCCCAGCGGGACCTTCGCATTTCTGTCTCGGGCGAGGAAATCCAGGTTGCTCGCGGCGAGAGGATTTTCATGAACTTCCGCTATCTCTTCACGCCGGAAGCATTTCACTGGCTGTTGGAAAAGCACGCACGCCTGGCGGTTCTGAGTGAAGTGATCAGCGCGGACGGCGCCTTCATTACCGCCGTTTGTTCGTGCTAACTTTGTGAACGGAGGAATGGCCGAGCGGTTTAAGGCGGCGGTCTTGAAAACCGTTGATGGGGAAACTCATCCGGGGGTTCGAATCCCTCTTCCTCCGCCATCGCTATCTGGTTGATTGGTAAAGATCCCCGCACTCCCCCGGTTGAACGTGGGCGAGGCGACTACCTGGTCATGCGGGAAGCCCAGAGCAAATAACGGTAGAGGTCGCGGCGGTGGGTCCAGGTGAACTGAAAGAATAAGCGTGGCGTGATTCTGTCGGCGTGGATGCCGGAATAGGTCTCGATTCGCCACCGCAGATAGGGACTCTTCCATGGCGCCAATCGGTGCCCCCGCGTGAGTCGCCAGGCGATCAGCAGCGGGCTGCTCACTGGTTAGATTTGGGCGCGTGGCTCGGCGGTGTCGTTCCCGACCCGGCATAGTAGCCGCTACGGGTGTGGACCACGGGTTTGTTTGGTCCGTTCGCCACAACTTTGACCGTGCGGTA
>JAOAPQ010000752.1 GCA_025462965.1 Bryobacterales bacterium | reverse complement strand
TCAGCGCCATTCAATGCTGGACATCCATGGAAGAATACTTCGGCGTGGTTCCCTGCACCGTGATGAGCATGATGAGCAACAACCTGCTCTCGAGCGCGTGCGAAGTGGATATCGCGGGCGTCGTCGGCATGCATGCCCTCCGGTTGGCATCGGAAACTCCGAGCGCCCTGCTCGATTGGAACAACAACTACGGCGACGATCCCGATAAAGCCGTCTGCTTCCACTGCAGCAACTTGCCCAAGCACTTCTTCGAGACCGTGAAGATGGATTTCCAGCAGATTATTGCCGGCACCGTGGGCAAGGAGAATACGTATGGCACCTGCGTCGGCCGCGTGAAAGCCGGCGCCATGAGCTACGCGCGCTTCTCGACCAACGATTTACACGGCGGAATCCGCGGCTATGTCGGCGAAGGCGAGTTCACCAAAGATCCGCTCGAAACGTTCGGCGGTGCCGGCGTAGTCCGTATACCCCGCCTTCAGGACCTGCTCCGTCACATCTGTGAAAAGGGCTTCGAGCATCACGTCGCGGCCAATCTCTCCTGGGTCGCGGGCAGCGTGCATGAGGCGACCACGAAGTACCTGGGTTGGGACGTCATGTGGCACGCCAAGGGCGAGGCGTAGATGGCGGTTGTAGCGGGTGTCGATTTCGGCACCCTCAACGTACGCGTTTCCATTTTCCACCACGAGCGCGGACGGCTGGGAGCCGCCACGGCGGATTACCCGCTCCACCGCACCCCGGCCGACCCGGACCATGCGACACAGAGCCATTTCGACCACCTGCGCGCGCTCGAAGCGGCCACGCGCGACGCGCTCCTGGCAAGCGGCGTCGCCGGTTCCGAGGTTGAGGCCATCGCGCTCGATACTACCGGCTCGAGCGTCATCCCGGTGGACGATCGGATGCAGCCGCTCGATGAGTACTACCTCTGGTGCGACCACCGCGCCTGGCGGGAAGCCTGCCAGATAACGCGGGCCGCCAGGCAGAACGGGCTCGAAGCGCTCGAGTGGTGCGGCGGCGTGTATTCCACCGAATGGGGCTTTTCGAAGCTCCTGCACTGGCTGCGGCACAACCCGGAGAAGCGTGAGCGATTCGGCTCCGCGTTCGAGCATTGCGACATGATCGCGGCGACCTTGTGTGGCGTCAAGGAACCGGCGGCCGCCATGCGCAGCGTCTGCGCCATGGGTCACAAATGGCTCTGGAACCCGCGCTGGAACGGCCTTCCGCCCGAAGAGTTCCTGACCGGTGTGGATCCGCTACTCGCGGGAGTACGCGAAAAGCTGCAAGGGCAGTACGCGACATCGGACCGGCTCGCCGGGCATCTGACCCCGGAGTGGGCTGGCAAACTGGGCCTCCCAGCCGGCATTCCGATCCCGGTCGGGGCCTTCGATGCCCACTGGGATGCGGTCGGCGCGGGAATCAAGCTGGGTGACGCGGTGAACGTGATCGGCACGTCGACCTGCATCATCGGCATGAGTGAAACGGTGCAGTTGGTCCCCGGAGTATGCGGCGTTGTGCCGGGATCCGTGTATCCGGGCTACACGGGTATCGAAGCGGGCCTCTCCGCCACCGGCGGTATCTTCGACGCTATCGCGCGGCGCGCGGGCTCCACTGTCAAAGCGCTCTCCGAAGGCCTGGAAGAATATCGGGCCGGCCAAAGCGGCCTGCTTCGCCTGACATGGGACAACGGCGACCGCACTGTGCTGGTCAACCCGGAGCTCGGCGGCGTTACGCTCGGCTGGAACCTCACGCAAACCGCGCGTGACGAACTGTTTGCCGCCATTGAAGGGACCGCCTTCCACACGCGCATCATCCTGGAGCGCATGGAAGAGCGCGGCGCGCCTGTGCGGCGCGTCATCAATGGCGGCGGGATTCCGCAGCGCAACAAAGTGCTCAACCATGTGTATGCCAACGTGCTCAATAAACCTGTTCTAGTCCCCTCGGGAGACGTGACCAGTCTGGGCTCCGCGATTTTCGCGTTTATGGCGGCGGGTACTTTTAAGACGATCGAGGAAGCGCAGGCCGCGCTCTGTCCGCCGCACTGCACCGTGGAACCGGACTTGGCGAGCGTCGCCGTCTACGAGCGGCTTTACGAGCATTTCCGGAATCTCTATTTCGCGCTCGGCTCCCCGGACGCGAAGCCCGCGTTCCTGGGCGCCGTGCTTCCGGATCTGCGCCAGATCGCCGAAGAGGCCCGAAAACGATGATGCTCCAAACCTTACGGGAAGAGGTTCTCGAAGCGAATCTCGAGGTCGTTCGCCGCGGACTGGTGCTCTATACCTTCGGCAACGCGAGCGGGATCGATCGCCAGCAAGGCCTGGTCGCGATCAAGCCCAGCGGCGTGCCTTACGAAGAGCTGCGCGCGGGGGATTTGGTCATTACCGATCTCGACGGCCGCGCCGTGGAGGGCAACTTGCGTCCGTCTTCGGACCTGGCGACTCACCTGGAACTCTACAAGGCCTTTCCCTCAATCGGCGGCGTAGTCCACACGCACTCGCGCTTCGCGACCGCCTGGGCACAGGCTTCGCGCGAGATCCCCTGTTTCGGCACAACCCACGCCGACTACTTCCACGGGCCAGTTCCCCTCACGGCTCACCTGACAGCCCGCGAAATCGAGGAAGGCTATGAGCTGGCCACCGGACACGCCATCGTGCGCCGTTTCGCGGGCCTCGACCCGCTGGTGTTTCCTGGGGTTCTGGTAATCGGCCATGCGCCTTTTTGCTGGGGTAAGAACCCCATGGATGCCGCGCACCACGCGGTAATCCTCGAAGAAATCGCCGCGATGGCGTACTATGCGACGACGCTAAACCATGCCGCGCCTCATCTGCCGCGCGAGGTGCTGGACAAGCACTACTTCCGCAAGCACGGTGCGGACGCCTACTACGGTCAACCCGGAACGGACACGCGGCGATAGCCGCGTTCTCTTTTCCCGACGCAGTTTAACTACCGTGCTGCGAACCGCCACTCGGTCGTCGAGTGAAACGTTTGTCCCGGCTTCAGTTCCGTCGTGGGGAACTTCGGGTGATTCGGCGAATCCGGATAGTGCTGAGTCTCCAGGCACAAGCCCGCATGCTTCGCATAAACTTGGCCGCCCTTGCCCTTAAGCGTGCCATCCAGAAAATTCCCGCTATAGAACTGAATGCCGGGCTGCGTGGTCCAGACCTCCAGAACTCGGCCGGTGGATGGCTCATAAACCTCGGCGGCTTTGGCCAAACCGGACTTCGAATCGATGACGTAATTGTGGTCGTACCCTCCGCCCAGTTTCAGCTGCTCGTTCGGAGCGTCGATCCGTTCACCGATCGCGTGGGGCTGGGTGAAATCGAGCGGCGTGCCCTTGACCGGGGCGAGCTCGCCGGTCGGGATCAGGCCCGCGTCGACGGGCGTATAGCGGCTGGCATGGAGCGTTACCTCGTGCTTCAGGATGTCGGGGCTTCCGGCGAGGTTGAAGTAAGTATGATTCGTCAGGTTCTGAACGGTATCTTTATCGGTAGTAACGTTGTAATCGATCCGAACCGCATTGTTCGCGAGCGTATACGTCACCTTCGCGGTCAGATTACCGGGATAACCTTCTTCGCCGTCTTTACTGAGGTACGTGAACTCGACTGAGTTAGCTCCGGGCTTTGCGGTCCATATGACCTTATCGAAGCCTTTCTTGCCGCCATGAAGCGAGTTCCCGTTATTATTGATGGCGAGATGGTACTCCTTGCCATCGAGAGTGAACCGGCCTTTCGCGATGCGATTGCCGTACCGGCCGACAATAGCTCCGAGGTAAGGCTCGTCCTGCAGGTATCCGGGCATGTCTTCGAAACCGAGGATGATGTCGGCGGATTTCCCGGAGCGGTCGGGCGTCTTCAAGCGTACGACGGTCGCGCCATAGGTCATCACGGCGAGTTCCGTGTGGCCGTCGGACAGGGTGTAAAGCTCGACCGGTTTTCCATCGGCCTTGCCGAAGGATGACTTGGTCACATGTACTTTGGCATCTTGTGCGGGCATCTGGGTCATGGCGAGAGGAAGTAGGGCGGCGAAGGTCAGACAGCGGAGTCTCTGCATCGTTAACATTATCATCGCACTGTAGGGCGGGATGGTATCCCGCCGGCGATTGCTAACCGCCGCGATTGGATAAGGTCCGCGACATTCGCGCCGTATATCGTGCCGAAAGAAAAGTTACGGTCGCACCCTGCTGAACGGGGCTGAATCAGCCCTGTTCAGCAACTGGAGCGAAATACCCGGAGAGCCGGATATCTTACGCAACGTCACGAAATCGTCGACTGTTACTTCCGGCAGGCTCAGCCCGATCAACCCGGCTAGGTGGTTGCTGCTCCGACTCCAAAGCCAGCTCTGCCCGGTTCACGGCCATGAAGGCGCCCGCCGCCGCCGCAGCGCCGATAAAATCGGCTAGCAGGTAAATCCAGATGTTCGGCCAGGACGACAGCCCCATAACGGAGATGCCCACCGCGACCGCTGGGTTGAACGCTCCGCCGGAAATGTTGCCGACGGAAAACGCACCCACAAGTACCGTGAATCCGATTGCCAGCCCATAAAAAGAGTTGCCCGACGTACCCTTGGCCGTAGCGACGTTCAGCACGACGTATACGAGTGCAAAGGTGAAAAGAAACTCTGCCAGAAGGGCTGGTACGGTAGCCGGTTGGAGCGGTGCCACAGCGGCCCCTGCCTTCAGGAAGTTGACGACAAGAGCGGCCAGCGCAGCACCGATGGTCTGAAAGATCATGTACGGCGCCACATCTTTGGTCTCGCATTTCCCGCGCAGCCAGACGCCCAGCGTAACGGCCGGATTGAAGTGCCCTCCGGAAATATGCCCGCCCGCAAAAATCATCACCATGAGTGCGGAACCGATTGCCAGCGGGGCGAGCGCACCGGCGCCGTGGCCGACAACCGTGCACCCAATGGTCAGAACCAGGAAAAAGGTTCCGATGAATTCAGCAGCGTATTTGTTCATAACATATCTCCTTCGACTCTCGATTGAAACGTTTTCAGCTCACAGTGATCTGTGGCTTCGGCTCGCGATACGGTGGTGCAAGAGGCCCTCCCCAAGAGCCCGTACCCGTGCTTGGGGAACCCGGTATTCCCCGTGTTCGCAGGGAATGCTGGGAAGTGAGAAGGTCGCCCGATGCGGACGGGATTGTTGATCCCTTCAGCTTTATTTTGAGTGTACAAGTTCGTCCTCCGATACGCCGACACCCAGAGCTTCCGCCACACCTCGCCCATACGCAGGGTCAGCTTTAGTGAAATGACTGATCTGAAGCGTGATGATATGGCCTGGTATGCCTCTCATGTGATTAGCGATGTTCTGAATCAGCCGTCGCTTTTCGTCCGGCTTCATCAGGCGGAACAAATCGCCGGGCTGTTTATAGTCATCGTTGCCGTCGCGGTGATCGTAGCGATTTACGTCGCCGTTCAGAGCGTACGGCAATTCGCGGTAACGGGGATCTTCCACCGGCCCTTGAGAGCTGTTGGGTTCGTAGTTCGGCGCATCTCCGCCGTTCTCATCAAACCGCATGAAGCCGTCCCGATTGTACGTATGAACCGGGCACCTGGGTTTGTTTGCCGGCAGCGCCTCGAAGTTCACGCCCAAGCGATAGCGATGCGCGTCCGGATAACTGATCAAGCGTGCCTGCAGCATTTTGTCCGGCGAATACCCCATTCCCGGAACAATGTTTACCGGCGAGAATGCCGCTTGCTCGACTTCCGCAAAATAGTTCTTGGGGTTGCGATTCAGCTCCATCACGCCGACATCGATCAACGGGTAATCCTTGTGTGACCAGATCTTTGTCAGATCAAACGGATTGACGTGGTAGCTCTCGGCTTCAGCTTCCGGCATTGCCTGAATGCAAACGCGCCATTTCGGATACTCGCCCCGTTGGATCGCCTCCAATAGATCCCGCGTAGCATAATCCGGATCTTTTCCGGCTAGTTCATCCGCCTGCTCAGCGTACAAGTTCTTGATGCCTTGCTGCGTGAGGCAGTGCCACTTCACCCAGAAGCGCTCGCCGGCCGCGTTAATCAGACTATATGTGTGGCTCGAAAAGCCGTGCATGTGGCGAAAGCCATCGGGAGTCCCGCGATCTGAAAACAAAGTCGTGACCTGGTGCAGTGATTCCGGCGATAGCGACCAGAAATCCCACATCACGGCCGGCGATCGAAGGTTTGTGCCCGGCACGCGTTTCTGCGAATGGATAAAATCGCCGAACTTTAGACCGTCGCGGATGAAGAAGATGGGCGTGTTGTTGCCGACCATGTCCCAGTTCCCCTCTTCCGTGTAGAACTTGAGTGCAAAGCCGCGCGGATCGCGCGCGGTGTCGGCCGAGCCTTTTTCTCCTGCCACGGTCGAAAACCGCGCCATCATTTCAGTCTTTTTGCCGATTTTGTTGAACAGTTTTGCCGAACTAAACCCGGTGATGTCGTGAGTCACGGTGAAGGTACCGTAGGCTCCAGCTCCTTTAGCATGCACAATGCGCTCGGGGATCCTCTCCCGATTGAACTGTGCCATCTTTTCGAATAGAAGATAATCCTCCATCAGCACCGGGCCGCGGGGTCCAGCTGTAACTGAATTCTGGTTGTCCCCAACTGGCCGGCCAGATGACGTCGTCATCACTGGGATTTTTTCCTTCGTTTCTTGTTTTGCCATTTTGTCTCCTTGTTTTTTTAGTTTTGGCTTGTCGGTTTGGAAGGGCGAGATGAACGCGATAATCCTGCCTCCGCCTTTCTCTGAAGTCCTTCCAATTTGGGAATTGGCATGCTCAATGCCAAATCTGCTTCCTGTTGGTCTGCGCCGTAGACATCTTGATTTTGCGTCGCTTCTCCGAGCCCGTTGATCGCGAGCCATCAGTTTAGTGACGAGGGGCCGACGCCGCTGTCCACGGTCAGTCAGAGTAATGCTTATGTTCTCCGAATCGAAACCTTTGAGAGTTGATCCGTTAACATTTATTTACGTTCTTGGTAGCGCGAGTTACTTAGGCGCTTACCGCTCCATCGCCTTCACACAACAGGCTCCCCATAACAAGTGCGCCTGCCCGCTTTTGGGCACGTGCCCGTGAACCGCCTTATGCCAGTAACCGGTCACGTACATCACTCTCTCGCTTCACTCTCTAGCGAAGCCAGCTGCCGAGACCGCTGCTTACGGCGATCGAATGGCCGCTCGCGTTAGAAGTCCGTTGAGTAAGTCCGGATAATGGTGGGCCAGGTTTTCAGCCTGCGGACCCGCTTTCCAGCGGGTCCAGCCAGCCGGTAGGCTGCCGAATGGCCGCTCACAGGCACCGGAATAGTTCAACGCATTTGTGACTCGGCAGACCGGGACACGCACGCCGCGCGCTCAGAAACCCAAGCCGGCGTGGATAGCGAATGTAACCGCATTCGTCGAAGGCGCGTTTACCGGCCGATTGAAACGGACTGGCAAGTCTCCCTCAATGAACCAGGCTTTGAAGAAGCCGTGGTCCCCCTTGAGGGGCCAGCTATGGTTCACAAGGGGGGTAAATCCCCAATCCGAGGTATTTACATCGAACGCCAGTCGTGCTCCCGCCGCCCAGCCGTGTCCTAACTTCCATATGAGGCCGGGATGAACAGTAAGAGTGGTTTGCCGCGGCGGCGCTGTATTTATGAATGGGATCAGTTCGAGGTCGAACGCCATGCGGCCGCTTCCCTTGAAGGTGACTCCCACCGGAAATCCAATCGAAAACTGATCTGCCGTATTGTTAATGGTCTGGCCTCCCGCATGCGTCACCAGCGGCAGGACGAAGCCAATATGCCCGCCCAGAGTTGGACCCTCTTGCGATTGCGCTTGCGCCAGTGGCGCCCCGGCGACCACGGTTGTCGCCAACACTGCCAATGCGAACCATGCTCTTCTCATGTCTCTTGTCATGTTTTTTCTCATTCCTTTTCTCTTCTTCTCCCCTGATTCGTTTTTCAGGACTCTCGGGACCTGATTTGTCGACGGACCAAATTGCACCTGCCTTGCCAACTGGTAATTAAGAGAGAATCGTTTGCTTTACATAAGCAGAAGCTCTGTACTGTGCTGAGATATCGCGACTTCCCAAAAGGGACACCCGAACTACTGGGATCCCGGGCCATGTTCATGGAGCGTCACGAGTGACGATTGTGGCCACGCATAGTCTTGTAGTCTTGACACTTGCCCGGCACGCTGCCGTCAGGGATAAGTAATGGGTTGGCCGTGTCCCATCCGATCGGAATTTGAAGCCGATCGACAGGCGTCGGTATCCAAATAGTAGAGTCGCCGTGGAAACTGGGTGTACATCGAAGCGCCTCCTTACCTTAGTTGAGCTGCCTGGTGTTGGGCTTCGCCCCCTGATGAACTCCGGCCATTCGCCTGGGACCGAAGTCGCGCGCCACCTCCGGGTCGGCCGGAGCGTCGTGGCGGCCGTGAAAGGAAAACAGCATTGATATGAGCACAAGAAGAGATTTTCTAAATGCCGCAGTTAAGGGGTCCGCAATGACAGCATCCGCATCCTTTTTGCCCGCGGCTATTGCAGCTTCAGGCAGTGCAAGCGATGACATGGAAACCCCGGCCGACGGCGCCAATCGCGCTCATTACAAGCCGCCGTTCAAATTTGGCATGGGAGGCGTGCCGCTGGGAAATGAATTTTCGGTAGTCACCGACAAGGACGCATACGCGACCCTGGACGCTGCATGGTCCGCCGGCGTTCGATATTACGACGTTGCGCCATGGTACGGTTTAGGTCTGGCAGAGAGAAGGCTTGGCGGCTTCCTTCACAACAAAGATAGAAGTGAATACGTCATATCCTCTAAAGTAGGAAAACTGCTAAGGGCATCGAAGACGGCGAAGAATCGTGAGTATTTTCCGTTTTCCCCGTCGCCTAACGACATAATTTTCGACTATACGGCTTCCGGAGTCAGGCGTTCGATTGAAGACAGCCTGCAAAGGCTTGGTATCGACAGTATTGACATCGCTTTCGTGCATGACCTTTCTGCGGACAATAAGTATTTACCGACAAGCTGGCAGGATCAGTTCAAAATTGCCGCGAAAGGTGCGTTTCCGGAACTGACCCGTATGCGGGAGGAGGGTCTGATTAAAGGCTGGGGACTCGGCGTCAATACACCAGAGCCTATTCTGGCGGTACTGGACGTAGCAGATCCTGATGTATGTCTTTTGGCCTCGCAGTACTCTTTGATCGATCACAAGAATGCGCTCAATCAGGTCTTTCCTGCGGTAAGGCAGAAGAATGCCTCTCTCGTGATCGGCTCTTCACTCAATGCCGGATTCATATCGGGAAGCCCTAGATACAACTACGGGAAAGATTCGTACAAG
>JAOAPQ010000736.1 GCA_025462965.1 Bryobacterales bacterium | reverse complement strand
TCATCGTCGAAATCGGCCGCAACTGCAGTCAATCCATACCCCGCAGTCGCCTTGTCGATGCCCGCCGCCGCCGTCACATCAGTGAAAGTGCCGTCCCCGTTATTGCGGTAAAGCGAATGGCAGCCGTCGGGGAGACCTCGGGGCCCGCAGAAGACTTTTTCGTGATTGCAGCTGGACAGCTCACCCGCGCGCGGCACGGACTTCTGATCGAAAAGAACGTAGTTCGAGACGAACAGGTCCAGCCGCCCGTCACGATCGTAATCGACAAAGGTACATCCAGAGCCGAACCGCGCTTCCTCACCCAGAAGTCCGGCTTGCCTGGTAACGTCAGTGAAGGTTCCGTTCCCGTTATTCCGATAAAGGAAGTTGTGAGGATAACCAGTGAGGAACAAATCCTCAAAGCCGTCATTGTTGTAATCGCCCACGGTAACGCCGTAAAAATAGCCGGTTCGGAATAAGCCTGCCTTTTCCGTTACGTCCGTAAAGGTACCGTCTCGATTATTTTTGTACAGGCGGTTCGACGCATCGGCCGGGGGATCACCCGTTCGCGATCCCGTCAAAACTAAAATATCCAGCCAGCCGTCGTTATCGAAATCGAAGAAGGCACAGCCTCCTCCCATCGCCTCGATCACGTAGTCAGCGCGTTTTGGGTGGCCGCTCAGGGTAATGGCGGAAAGCCCGGCTGCGCGTCCTATGTCTGTGAATCGCGAGTGAAAAGGCCGGCCGGAGCTCTTACCGCGGGCACCGGCCTTCAGACCCCGCGAGCTCATACCTTGGTTGGGCAACGGAGGAATCCGCTGCGCGATTCCCCTCGCTGCGGTTACGGTGAGTAAGCCAAGCAAAGAACGGCGGCTGAACTCCATCGGATACATTCTATAGACAAAAACGCCGCAGCACTATGCAGACCACGGTACCGCCGGCAATCTTGCTGGCGGTACCGCGGACTTTCCTTGCACCGTCCGGCACTCACAGCCGCCGGCGCGTTTAAACAACCTCTAACAGGCCCGATCCTCCCAATTCATAGTTAGGCATCTCCGTGTCAGAAAATGACCTTGAAGCCTAACTCGATTTGACGTCCAGCCTGATTTCCGTAAGTCGCCGTCTGCCCATTGAACTCACCCTGCGGAGCTCCTTGATAGAGCGACTGACTGAAGTTCGGGTCGTTGCGATTCGTATCCGGAACCTCGCGGTTCAGTCGATTAGTCGCGTTATACGCAGCCATCTTCAATTGCCCTTGTATGCGCTCCGTAAAATGGAAGCTCTTCTGCAGCGTCGCATCCAGATTGATGAAGCTAGGCCCAACGATGCACGAGTATTGCAACGGGTTGGTCCGCAGAACGTAGCTGTTTGCCGGCAAATTACTGAACACACTCGGGTTGAAGTAGCTTCCGCTGGGTACGTTCTGGCACGGGTCGCCGGAGACTACCAGGTTGCCGAACCGAGGGTAAGAGCCGCTGGTAAAGGTAAGTACACCCGCCACCTGCCACCCTCCAATAAGAGTATCTGCCAACCGGGAAACGTTAGAGAGCATGGGCTTGTTCCTTCCGAAAGGAAGCTCGTAAATGCCGGCCGATGTCAGCCGGTGGTGAGGCTGATTGCTGTCCTGCCATTGAAGCTGGTTCTGGAACGTGGTCAGGTCGTTGAAGGTGTTGATCTGTTGCTTCTCCTTGATGTAGATATATCCAAGCAGGAAGTTGTACCCGTGGCTAAACCGCTTCTGCAGTTGGAACTCCAGATCCTGATAACGCTCGCCCGCTCCTAACTTCCCAATTTGGTAGAGAGGTCCATAGAGCGGATACTTCACCAGCAACGAGGACAGCGGCACGGTCGGTTGATTGAACAACGGACCGGGGATCAGCGTTGAGTCCAGGTAATGGTAAAACGGGTTCGTCACCGGCGCACTGAGAGCCGTAGGCGTATACTGCTGCAAGATCTTTGGATCGATATTGTTCAGAGCCTGGTTATAGTGTTGATTACCGAAGTTCACAAAATAGGTCACCGAGGCCACAAGCTCGCCCGGCAATTGATGTTGGAAGGTTACATTCAGACGATGGTTATAAGCTTTTTCGAAATTCTTGGGGTACCAGAGTAAAGGTGAGCCACCGCGGCCCACATTAGTACCTTGCGCCTTGCCCGGAATCGAGATGAGCGGATTACTCGCCGGAAACGGATTCGTAAACGTTTGCTGCGGTTTGCCGTTCAGCAAGGGTGCGGTATTCTGATAACCCGTCATGCCGAAGAAAGGCGGCTCCAGGAAATTTACGTCTTCGAATCCGGAAACGGGAGCCGGGGTGAAATTATATTCCGTAGGAGTCGTATAAAGCGCATAACCGAAGCGCACCGCCGTCCGGTCATTAATGCGGTAGGCAGCCCCAAACCGCGGTTGGAGGGCGACCGCCTGCGAATCCCACATGCCCGGACTGGTCTTGCTCGTGAAGTTCCACAGGCCGTTATAGCTGCTATAACCAGAACCCACGATTGCCGTAGCCGCGGCGGGAAGCTGCGGCGGATTGGCCGCAATCGCCGGATCTATAGCATTCAGGTTCAGACCGCGCGAGAGCTGGTGCAACGGGTCGTGCCATGCCGTCTCAAACTCATTGCGCAGGCCAAGGTTGAGCGTCAGGTTTCGATTCACTTTCCAGTCGTCTCCGATATACATACCGAAGAAGTCGCTCACGGTCACCGGCGCCGGGCCGCCTACCAGTTGCGTCGAGCCATCCAATGCTCCCAGTAAGAAAGTGGCAA
Source organism: Bryobacterales bacterium (assembly GCA_025462965.1). Lineage (GTDB taxonomy): Bacteria > Acidobacteriota > Terriglobia > Bryobacterales > Bryobacteraceae > JALYXI01. The sequence goes on along the minus strand of JAOAPQ010000736.1, from coordinate 2,664 downwards.
ATGGGTCGCCGCTCTTAGTCAGGTCGGGATTGTTGAACGTATTGGCGGTAAGAGCCTGATTAAATACAAAGTTGTCGGTGTTGCTCACGAAGTTAGGACCTGAGCCGCGACGGAACTGATAGCCGTACTTCAGGTAGTGTGAACCCATCGCCGTTGAGCCTTGAACGCTGAATGCCTCGGCCGAGGGCCTCTGGTCCCAGAAGAAACCTGGACCTCCAAAACCACTGCCGCCAATATTGACGCTGGGATAGTACACAGGCACGTTCGCGGATTCCTGCTCGTACGGCGCATACCAGTTGTTAGACCAGACGGAGGACCAGCCGTTCTTGCCAAGACCTTTCGAAGTGTAGGCATCCACCAGATTGAACCAGTCACCGTGAAAATTGATGACCGTATTCGGTTGGGGGGTCCATACAGCATCGCCGAGCACCTGATTCGCGATCCTCAGGCTTCCTGCCGGCTGATACAAGGAGGAGTTATTCGGCGTCGGGTTGGTTTGGCTGTCGTTCGAGTGATAGCGTCCGTAGTAACCGGACACGCGCCAGTTATTACTAATGTTATAATCCACGCGGTCCGAAAAGTTAATGTAATCGGTCGTCTGCGTAATGCTCTTCAGATAATTGTTGGCGTGGTTGTAGCCGATGCCTGGATTATTCGGATCGAAGAACGCCGCCGCCAGCTTCTGGGTTGTGGGATCGAATCTGCCCGCCGGAATCTTATTCCCCGGAAAAGGGGTGCGTGTCACGGCGCCCGTGACAGGATCCACTACGGTACTGAATGGATCGTATATGGTCCTCAAAGATCCGTCCGCGGCGAACGTCTGTGAGAAATCCCCTTGCCGTTCCAATGCTGTCGGTACCGTTTTCGAATAGCTTCCCGGAGCATTGATTTTCCAGTCCTCAATTGAGAAAAAGTTGAAGAGCTTGTTCTTCAAAATCGGATTGCTCATCGTACCGCCGTACATGTTCTGGCGCTGCGCATTGTCGACGAACTTGGTCCTGTCCGCCTCTGCACTGAGCCAAGGATAGCGTCCCAGGTAAAAGGTGCTGCCGTGCCACTCGTTGGTCCCGCTCTTCGTGGTCAGGCTGATCAGTCCGCCGGCGCTGTGGCCGGAGGCTGCGTCCACGCTGTTTTGGGCAACCACGGATTCCTGCACGCCGTCCTGGTTCGGTGTGTAGCCGGCTTTGTGGCCGATTCCAATCGGGTTGCCGTCAACCAGCAGATCGTTTCTTAGGTTTGTACCCCCCAGATCGACGCTGTTCGCGGCCCAGGAATTAAACGGCTGCATCTCGCCGCGCGTGTTCACGGCCGCAGGCTCTAGCAAGGTCAACTTGAACGGGTTCCGATCGATCCGTGGCGTGTCGTTGGCCATCTTCGTGTCGATCGTTAACTGCTGATTGCTGGAGTTGAATTCCACCGCGGGCGGCGCTTCCGACACCATAATGCTCTGGCCCAGGGCTCCAGGGTTAAGTACCGGGTTCACCGTAACGTCGCCGCCGGCCTGAACCGAAATATTCTCCTGCGTGAATTTACCGAAACCCGTCATATCCACAGCCACCGTGTAGGTTCCCGGCTCCACGAAGTCAAAGATATAAAGGCCGGCGCTATCGGTAGGTTTGGTCGAGTTTATGCCGGTCTTCGTGTTGGACAGCGTGACGGTGGCCCCCGGCACAACCGCGCCTGTTTGGTCTGAGACCAGGCCGCGTACCTGACCGCGGAATGTCTGGCCAGATAGCACGGCACCTGAGGCTAAGACGAGTGCAAGCACAACAGAAACGAGGTTGGTTTTAACTTTGGTCATGGCTATCCTTTTTATGTTTATGGCGGAATGCTCCGCCGATCGGGGAGTTTCTCATTGCAATGATTGGCTGAAAGTGAACGTACAGACTCTGTCGATGTGAGCCAGAACTGGCTGCTTCCCGGCAAAGAAGAGGTGAATGTCGGGTTTTGATTGGCCTTGCGAAGTCGATGCGGGGTTGACGAAGGGAAGACGGGCAAAAGAACAGGTCGGGGCAGGCTCCAGGCGCGGTTTTAGCGGCAGGACGGTTACGGGCGATAAATCCGGCGCGGGCTCTCGGACGCGCAAAACAGCATGGTTTTTCCATATTTGCAAGAACGCAGCTTCTAGGCTCTACACTTTTCCTGAACTCTTCTTCACCTGGCGTGAATTCGCGGCGGCAGAGTTCCGGGACGAACTGAATTCTATCTGATCGGTAGGCAAAGTCAAGAAAATTTACGGGGAACTTACGGTTATAGCCCTTTGCCGTGCGAGGAAAGCTCGCTGAGGCCGGTTCTTTTTCTTTCGCAGAGAGTCCCGGGATGGCGGCTGGCAAGCCGACCCGATCAAAGTCGCCCCATGGGCAGGCGCTTGGGGGGACTTTTACGGGGAATTTACGGTGAGCACCCCCATGAACGGTACTCTACATGTATGATTGCGTCATATAGGTGGGACGAAGATGGCGGTCGAGGTTGCAGGAATCAGAGAAAAGCGTGAACTGGTGGATCGGGTTTCCAACAGCCCGACGTTCCAAAGGTCGCCGAGGCTAAGGGAGTTCCTCCTCTATGTGGCCGAGTGCACCCTTACCGAACGGCTGGAAGGCGTGCGCGAGCAGCAGATAGCCGCAAACGTTTTCAATCGCAAACCGGACTATAATCCCGGGCAGG
>JAOAPQ010000734.1 GCA_025462965.1 Bryobacterales bacterium | reverse complement strand
CGCCCGTGTAAGTACGCCGTTTCGCACGAGCGGAAACCTCCGGATTCGGGCGGGGCGCTTCGCGCCCGCCCGCCGTCGGATCGCCCAATGCAGAATCCAATTTCCCCATCCCTTGTGACGCCGGGCGGGCAGTGCCGTTCATCGCTGCCATGCTGAGTCTCTTTCCCGCCCTGCTCACTAATTGCGGTAACATAAGATGTCTCAGTCATGTTGTCACAGAGGGCCGCTGATACGTTCTCATATCGAGCGCGTATTCTTTAACCTGATCGCCAACTCTGTCGAAGCGATGATGACTGGCGGAACACTACGCATCGCCGCCCGGAAAACCGTTGATTATGCGCTGATCGAACTGGAAGATACCGGGCCTGGAATTCCCCGCGCCATTCGTGATCGGTTGTTCGAGCCGTTCATAACAGCAGGCAAGCAGGACGGCTTGGGACTGGGGCTGGCCCTCTCCCGCCAGACTCTTCTCCACCACGGCGGCGACATTTGGACAGAGCCGGCTATCGGCGCTCGTTTTGTTATCCGCTTGCCGCTGCATTCGCGCTAAACCTTCCGCTTTTGCAATAGTATCCGTACTTTGACGGTAGTTCAGCCTTGCACCCAGCAGATGTCGGCGCCATCACAGTTCGATTATGCAAGAACAGTCTCTTTTCGCAAGCTTCTCTTTCCGGCGTTAACTATTCTCTGAGATGAGACGACACAAAATCGATCGAATTGAGGTAACGCCTATGAAGGCGGTTCAACACCTGCCTAAGCTATTCGGTGCCATTTTGGCTCTTTCCCTTAGTGGTTGCGCGAGGCAGAGCGCATCGGCGGACCGTGCCCAACCCGATCCCATCGCTGTCCGAATCGCGACGCCAAAGCATATTCGAGTCCCCGCGGAGGTCATGGTCAGCGGAACTGTCGAAACGCCCTCTGCACCGACGAGTGTCGGATTTCTGGTCTCCGGCAAGGTGATTCGCGTCGGGCCTCGCGAAGGGGATTTCGTGAAGGCGGGAGAAGTGCTTGCAGTCATTGATCCGGCGGACTACCAATTCGCTGTGGAGGCGGCCATCGCGCAGAGTGCGCTTGCTCGCGCTCAGAACGAGAAGGCTCTAGTGTCCGCGCGTCCGGAAGTCGTCGAACAGGCGCGGGCGAGTCTCTCGCAGGCTGAAGATGAGTTTCGCAGGATGAAAACTCTGTACGAGAAGAAGAGTCTCGCGCCAAACGATTTCAAGAAATACGAGACGGCATACACAAACGCTCAGCAGCAGTATGGGCAAGCAAAGGAGGGTGCGCAGCGGGAGGACAAGGCTGCCGCAAAGGCTGCGCTGGGACAAGCTGAGGCTGCCGAACGCATCGCGCGAAAACGGTTGAGCGATTCCACTCTGATCGCTCCCATTAACGGCTTTGTGTCGAAGCGCGACATCGAGGAGGGGGCGAAGGCGAGTCCCGACACCCCCGTCTTCACGATTGTTGAATTGGATCCAGTGGAGATTCAAGTCGGCATTCCGGAAACCGATATCCGCCTGATTCATCGAGGCCAAAAGGCGATCGTCACGGCCTCTGCCCTTCCGGGAGCGAGCTTTTCGGGGCAGGTCCGCCTCGTAAGTGTCTCCGCCGAGCCTCAAACCCGCACTTACATGGCGAGGATCAGGGTCCCGAACCGGGAGGGCAGGCTTCTCGTCGGGATGATCACCGAGGCCCGCATTGTGGGCGACGGGCAGATCGATGTTCTTACGCTGCCCGGTACATCGATCGCGCGGGATCCGCAAGGCGCGACGGAGGTTTACGTCTATTTCTCGAACGAAAGGAAAGTCTACGTAAGGCGCGTGGTAACTGCAGGAACCACAGGACAAGATATCCAGATTGTCGATGGAATCAAGGATACCGATTGGATCGTTGTCGCCGGCCAGCAACTTGTGCGCGAGGGCTCGATTGTCAACGCCCAAAAGGTTAATCCATGAACCCGATTCAGAGTTCGCTTCGGTATCCGGCCGTTACGCTCACTTTAACTCTCGGACTCCTGCTGCTCGGCACTCAAGCGATCCTGCACATGCCACGCATGGAGGATCCGAGCGTCACGATCCGCACCGGCATTGTGGCCGCCGTCTATCCAGGTGCAACCTCCGATCAGGTCGAGAGCCAGTTGGCGAAAAAGATCGAAGATCGTCTATTCAAGTTTGCCGAAGTTCGGAAGGAGAAAACGTATTCGACCAGCCGGCCGGGATATCTCTTTGTAAACGTCGAGTTGCAGGACGATGTGAAGAACAGCGACGAGTTCTGGGCGAAACTCCGTCACGACCTGAACGAGGCCCGGACCGCTGGTGAATTTCCACCCGGCGTGATCGGGCCGATCATCGACTCGAATTTTGGCGACACAGTGGCTCTGCTGGTTGCAGTTCACGGAGACCGTTACGGATACCGCGAATTGAAGGATTACGTCGAACGCATCGAAGACGAGCTGCGCACAGTTCCGAACGTCGCCAAATTGCGTCGCTACGGAGAGCAGAACGAGCAGATCTGGATCACCAGCGGCCTCCAGCGCATCTCGCAGTATTTTGCCAACCCCAATCGCATCATCCAGGCACTTCAGGAGCGCAACATCATTCAAAATTCCGGCAACCTCCTGATACCCCGCGAGGACGTTCCGCTGAAGACAAATGGCTTGCTGCTCACTGAAAACCAAATTAAGAAAATCCTGGTGGATGTTTCCCAGACCACGGGCCAGCCGGTTTACATCGGAGATTTCGCCAACGTTGAACGCCGTTACAAGGATCCCGATCAAATCGCGCGATTCGATGGCGCGCCGAGCGTTCTGCTTTCCGTGGAAATGCAGAAAGGACGAAATATTGTCGAACTCGGCGAAGAGATCAACCAGGCGCTCGCGCGCGTCCGGCCTTTGCTTCCTCCTGATTTGAAACTCGACCTGATTGCCGACCAGCCGTCTGTAGTCCACAAGCGGATCAACGATCTGCAACGCGAATTCCTGCTCGCCATCGGCTCGGTAATTTTGGTGACCATAATTTTGCTGCCCATTCGCGTGGCGCTGATTGCCGCCACTGCAATCCCGGTGACTGTCGCCGCGACGCTCGGAGTGCTGAATGCAGTAGGGATTCAATTGCATCAGGTCTCGATCGCCGGATTGATCGTGTCGCTCGGAATTCTGGTGGATGACGCGATCGTGATCGCCGACAACTATGTCGAGTTGCTGGATCATAAGGTTCCACGGGAGGAAGCGGCATGGAGGTCCGCAACGGAGATGGCTGTGCCGGTTTTGACGGCGACTCTCACCATCATCGCGTCATTTCTGCCGCTGGTATCTCTTACCGGAGGGCCGGGCGAATTTATCATCGCGCTGCCGCTTACCGTGGCGATCGGCTTGGCCTGCTCCTTCGCCGTTGCGATGCTGCTCACGCCTCTGCTGGCTCGCTTCTTCATCAAGAAAGGCCTGCACAGCGGTGACGGCAAGAAGAAGTTCGACATTCTCGATTTCATGCAAGCTGCCTACAATCGTGCGATCACCTTTCTGATGGCGCGGAAGTTCATCGCGATCGGAATGGGAGTCGCGGGCGTGATCGCTGGAGTGGCTCTGTTTACAACCGTTCAGCAGCAGTTCTTTCCGTCCGCCGAGCGGAATCAGTTCGTAATCGACGTTTGGATGCCCCCGGCGACGCGCCTGGAAGAGACCGATCGCGTGATCCAGCGGATGCGGGAATTCCTCGTCAAGAAACCAATGGTGGAGCACGTTGCAAGCTTCGCGGGCCAAAGCTTTCCGCGGTTTTACTACAACGTGAGTCCGCAGGAGCCCGACGCGCGATACGGACAAATCATCGTGATCACAAAATCAGCCGAGGAAACTCCGCCGTTAGTGAAGGCGCTTCAGTCCGAGCTGCGGGATGTGGCGCCAGAGTCGTTCACGATGGTGAAAGAACTACAGCAGGGGACTCAAATCGAATCGCCCGTCGAAGTCCGCATCTCCGGTGAGGACATTGCAGTTCTGAAGACGCTAGGTAATCAGGTAAAGGCCATTCTCCACGATGTGCCTTTTGCAACCTACATTCGCGATGATTACTACGACGATTCCTGGTACGCCGGCGTGAATGTACGCACCGAGGAAGCCAATCGCCTCGGCCTGACGAATGCCGGCATCGCCGGCCAGCTGGCAGGCGCTTTCTCCGGGGCTCCGGTGACCACGTTTTGGGAGGGCGACCGGCAGGTGAATGTACTGCTCCGGCTCGATGCGGATCAAAGGAAAAGCTTCGACGATGTGCGCAATGCGTACATCACTTCTACCTTGACCGGTCAGCGCGTGCCGCTTCGTTCCGTGGCCGACATTGCGCCGCAGTGGCAGATTGCGCGGATTGTGCGCCGGAATGGCGTCCGGACTCTCACCGTCGGCAGTTTTGCAAAGCCAGGACATTATGGCTCGGAGGTTCAGAAGGCAATCGATCAAAAGGTTAAGGCCATCCCCCTGGCCGCCGGTTATCGGATCGAGTATGGGGGCGAAGTTTACGACCAGACGATCACATTCGGGCAGATGCTGCTCGCCTTGGCCGTGAGCATGGTGTCGATTTTCCTGATCCTGCTTTTTCAGTTCCGAAAGCTTTCCGAACCCCTCGTCGTGATGTCTGCGATTCCGCTCTCGTTGTTCGGTGCAGCCATGGGTCTGGTCGTAACCCGAAATCCGTTCGGATTTACTAGCTTCATGGGGTGCATCGCCTTATCGGGAATCGTCGTCCGGAACGCGATCATTCTCGTCGATTACATCAATGAGAGACGGCGTGCGGGCAGCACGCTGGAAGAAGCGGCGCTTGAAGCTGGTGAGCGGCGATTGCGTCCCATTTTCCTGACCACGATGGCCGCGGCGGTCGGCGTAACACCGATGCTTCTGTCAGGTTCCAGTTTGTGGAGTCCCCTGGCCAGCGTCCTCGCTTCCGGGTTGGTGTTTTCGATGTTCTTTGTGCTTCTGGTTGTTCCTGTACTGTTCGTGATTGTCGAGAAAAGAAGTGATCGCGAGAGCGCGCAGTCAAAGCTGGCTCCGGTAATCGCGGCTCCGGTTATCGTAATCGCGGCGCTTTGTTTCGCCGGCACTTTGCACGCCCAGTCGCCGCGGAGGCTGACGCTCCCAGAAGCCGTCGATCTTGCTTTGAAGCAGAATTCTGAACTTCGGATCGGCAGAGCAAAGGTGCGCGGAAATGAGAGTCACGCGGCGGGGACGCGCTCGGACGAGCTGCCGCAAGTTAAAACAGATGCCGCGCTGTTCGGCATCGCGAAAACGCAAAACCTAACGATTCCGGCCGGATCTTTAGGCGCGTATCCCGGGGTTGGTCTGGTGCCGGGGTCAGACGTCCTTATTAATCAGGGGAACCACGATCTCTTCATCTCCAACACGACCGTGGAGCAGCCGCTGACCCAATTGATCAAGCTCCGAGCAGCCCGTCGCGCGGCCCAGGCAGATGTGAGAGCATCGCAGGCCAATCTGCGTAAAGCGGAAAATGAGGTCGCACTACAAGTGCGCCAAATCTATATTGAAATTCTGATCGGGCGGCTCCAAATGCAGGCTATGGCGCTTCAGGTTTCCGCCTCCGAGCAAAGCTTGAAGGAAAACACCGACGGCGTGTCCACTGGAAACCTGCTGGAGGTCGCGGCTCTCAGCCAGAAAACGAACCTGCTCCAGAGCAAGTACCAGGTCAGCAAACTCGAGAACCAGATTTCCGATTTGACAGGCGACTTAAACGACCTGACCGGCTTACCCATCGACACGGAACTGGAGCTTGAGCCAATTTCGACTGAGGCGCAGGCTCCCTTACTGTCACTGGCCGCATACCGTGAGCTGGGGATGAATCAACATCCCGAAATTCAGGCCGCCATGGAAGCTGCCGAGAAAGCGCGGCAAGGGGTCCGAATCGCGAAGGCGGACTACATTCCTGATGTCAGTGCGTTCGGGCAGTACACGTATCAGAATGGCGTGCCGTTCCTGGTTCACAACAATGGCTCAGTCGGCCTGCGGATGAGTTGGAAAGTATTCGACTGGGGGAAGCGGTCCACCGTGATAAGAGAAGGCGAAGCTCAAATGATGGAGGCCGAAGAGAATGTTGAGCGGCGGAAACGGCGCGTGACGCTTCAGGTGGAAAAGAGTTACCGCAACCTGGAACTTGCGAAAGAAATGACGACCACCGCTCGCGCCGCACTGGAGCAGGCCCGCGAAACCACGCGTCTGGATGGCGATCGCTACATCGTGGGAGTCAGTTTGGCTTCAGATGACTGGCGGGCAAAGGCAGGCGAAGCTTCTGCTCAGGCCAATCTTTTGCGCGCCGATTTGAATTATTTGCTGGCCAAAAGCGAATTGGATGTGGCGACCGGGACTCCGCCTAAGTAAATTGATCTTCTTGTGGAAACGAGTGCTGCCTTAACGATCTGCAGATCAAACCGCAAGAGAGAGCTACACAATGACGAATTCAATGAATGGTATGCGAGTTGTACGAGGAATGTCTCGGCCGCCAGCCACTCGGTTCGCCGCATGCGCTTGAACGCAGTCGGCCCAGGCTTTGCCGACTCGACCCCAATGACGATCCATATAAAGCGGCCAAAGAATGCATGACGACCATTTCCAAAAGCAATCGGCTCGGCAGGTTCGGTACACGCGATGAGATCGCCAAGTCCGTGGTGTTTCTCGCATCTAATGACAGCAGCTACATACGGGAACGGAATTGTTTATGGCTGGCGGCTTCCCGTACGTGTAGCCCTTTAGTAACCGATGGGCACGGTATCAAAAACTCATGGACGGCCGTCAAGCCGGCGGTCCGATTCATACCAAGGAGAGAAATATGGCCAAGACCGTTAGTGAAGTGTTCGTCGAGACGTTAATCGAGGCCGGAGTGCGAAGGGTATACGGTGTCGCAGGGGACTCGCTCAATGGCCTGACCGACGCCATACGAAAGAGCAACCAAATTGACTGGCTGCACGTGCGGCATGAAGAAACAGCGGCCTTCGCCGCGGGAGCCGATGCACAAGTCACGGGAAAACTTGCCGTGTGCGCGGGCAGTTGTGGTCCAGGGAACCTCCACCTTATCAATGGTCTTTATGACTGTCATCGCACCCGTGTCCCCGTACTTGCGATCGCTGCGCAAATCCCCAGTTCCGAAATCGGAAGCAGCTATTTTCAGGAGACTCACCCTGAGCAATTGTTCAAGGAGTGCAGCCACTACTGCAAATTGGTGTCGCAGCCTGAACAGATGTCGCGCGTTCTCGGCATCGCGATGCGCACGGCCATTACGAAACAAGGCGTGGCGGTCGTAATTATTCCCGGGGACATCGCACTACGGCACTGTAACTCCCCGTCCCTCTCTCTCGGCCTTGATCACTTAACGTCAACCACGTTGCCCTCCTCACAGACCTTGGAAAAGGCGGCGGCGTTGTGCGGCGCCCAGTTCTTCCCCTTGCATGATCGCAAAAGACCGCCGAACGCCACCTTCAACGTCTATCAGAGCGCCGATGACCAATGGTTCCTGATCGTGGTTCAACCTAAGGATTGGCCAGCGCTGGCTAACGCAATCGGACGTCCTGAACTGCTGACGGATCCGCGATTCGCGGATACAGCGAAGCAAGCAGCGAACTCCACACAGCTGACTGCGATCTTGGACGAGGTGTTTCGCTCCCAGTCGCTGCCGCACTGGCGCGAAGCATTGGATCGCGCTCACATCACCTACGGAGTGGTGCACCAACCTCAAGACGTTATTAATGATCCGCAGTTGCCCGCGAACGACATCATTGTGCCGCTCGAAGGCGCCGGCGAGCGTTTGAAATTAACCGTGAGCAGCCCAATCAAGGTGCACGGCGTTTCCAAGGTGACGGCACAGCGCGCCCCGGAACTCGGCGAGCATAACGAAGAAGTGCTGAAGGAGCATGGCTTTACCAGTGCCGAAATCGACGGCCTCTTGGCGAGTGGCGTCATCCCACGCGTTCCGAACCTTGAACCGGCACCTGCTGGAGGTGGTGAGTGAGAGTTGACGGTGAGCGTCGTCACCTAAAAATGAACGACGTTCCTGGAACACTCGCAATGATCTGCTACGGGCCCATCGCGGGATTCGTTTTAAGAACCATTCTTTCCGCGCTACTTATAGTCGCGGGGACAAAGGCCGGAATTGCACAGAGTCAGGATTCGGCTGCCGACCCGTGGGCGCCAGTTCCTACAAGAAAGGCTTCTCTAGCTAATGAGTCGCCTCTCCTTTTCCCCTACGTGAACAACGGAGCGGTTTTCGGATTGCCAGGTACTGACGTCGGCGACTTCTGGCATCGCACTCAACTTACTGGTGATTGGGGAGGCGCTCGCACAGATTTGGCCCGCCGTGGAATTTTTCTGGATCTCTATTCGACCAGCGCGTATCAAGGCGTGACGGCCGGCGGCCTCAAAACCGGCGGTGCCTTCGTGCAAAACACTGAGCTTTCCATCAATGTAGACACCGGGCGCGCCGGCCTTTGGCCTGGTGGCCTGGTCCATGTCACTCTGGAGTCCCGATTTGGCAGCTCGCCGCAAAGTACTTTTACGGTCGGCTCCTCTGTCCCTCATTACTACGGGCTCGCCCTGCCCGGTCCGTTGCTGACCCATGACGTTCTTCCGACGGAATACTATTTGTTCCAATCCTTCGGCCCACGCTTCAGCCTTGTCCTGGGGAGGATCCTGATCCTTACCACTTTTGACCAAACCATATTTGGTGATAGCTACAGATACTACTTCGCGAACTTTAACTTCAATAAAACTCCGCAAGCCCCGAATCTCGCTAATCCCACCGCGCTGGCAGCCGTAGGAGTGTGGACACCAACTCATTGGCTGACCTTGGTCGGCAACTTACTTGATCCCTACAGCCAAGCCGATAACCTGGCCGACCATGCCTTCGACAAGGTGGACATTTATGGGGCGTCGGTTTTTTCATACAAGATTGGCAGGCTACCGGGCCAGAGCTGGGCGCAGGGTACTTGGACCAACAAGTCGAAAATTGATTTGGGTTCACCATTCGGGCCGTTATCGTCTGCCGCGAGTTTGCAAGCCGTAGGTGTCCTACTCGGAAGCGCTTCGGCCCAAGGTCTGCCGATCAACTTCAAGCCCAATAGCTGGGCCACGATTGGGAATTTCTCGCAATATCTTTTTGTAAAGGGGGACTCCGAGACGACAGCTCAAGAGTTCAGGAGCGGACATCCGCTTCGCGGTATCGGTGTATTTGGAAGGGCGGGATATGCGCCTAAAGAGACAAATCCGATTACCCGCGATGCCAGCATCGCGCTATTTGCCCGTGGTCTCTTTGACCGGAGGAAAAATGATAGTTTCGGAGCGGGATTTTATTACAACGAGATTAGCAGGCCATTGAAAGACGCCATCGCGCGGCTCACTGGCGGCAAGGCCGCCGTCAACGACGAGAAGGGCATCGAGATCTTTTACGATTTCGCAATCACTCCGGCGATCAGACTCATTCCGGGCTACCAGCACATCTGGGATCCGCTCACTGCTCAGGTTGCGAGGAACCATCGCGGGGCGGACGTATTCAACGTACGCCTAAGCACGACGTGGTGATCATGTGATCCATACGCATTCTCTCGGACAGGGGTGCCAAGGGGGAATTGGATGTGGCGACAGGCGCAGCTCCGGAATAGACTGACGCGAGGCCCGTCAACGCCCTGATGCGGCGGGCGCTCTGCTGCATCGCGGTATTTGGTTTGAAGATAGTGAAGTGGAGATAAAGCCAAAGGAGGCGTTGTGAAGACGCAAGAAGAACACATGCACACGGCACGCGGGAGTAGTCGCCGAAGCGACGAGGCGACTGATCTCGGCATTGAACATCCCATGTTGGATCAAGAAGCCATCGGCCGCCTAGCCTATTTCTTTTGGGAGGAGCGCGGCTGCCCGAATGATTCACCTGACGAGGACTGGTTCCGGGCAGAAGCAGAACTTCGCAACCGGCTTGCTGCGGCCGCATCCAACTGAGGGATCGTCCGAATGGGATAGGGGCGCGGCTTGTGGGGAGGGCGCAGATTTGGCTTGCGGCTGCCGCAGGAAATGGCCAGCGAACTGGTGGTGGTGACGAATAAGAAGGTCCCCCTAAAAAAGCGGGTTACGAAGGGCGGCGCAAGTGCGTCGCCCCGCATGGTCCTCATCCAGCGCGGCGGCGCTCACGAGTGACGGGAGTAGATGTCCACGACGGGATCGATATGTTGTACATGCACCGCGCAAGTACTGATTGTTAGTAGGAGTTAACGTAATGTCACAAAGCACGATACCCGCATACATCACCAGCCTGATCCGCCATTTTGAGGATCTTCGGGACGGCACACACGGCGGCTCTGCAAGTCGAAAGGACAAGGAAGCCCATTTTGAGAAGGCGGTGCACCTGCTGGCGCCGGTCGCCCGCCAGGTTCTCAACGAAATGAATGCGAGTTTGCTGCTCGACACTGGGCGGCTTACCGAGTCGGGACTACGACGCACACCGGATGGAGGCCTAAACGCATCCTGGGCTTTGAGCTGGTCTGAACAGCGTGCAGCCGGGATCGAGCCCATCGTGCTCCAAGCGTACTTTGCAGGCGGCTTTCACCATCCTCATCTTCGAGGAACGACAGTTCACGATTGGCCGTTGAACGTGTTCAGCGACGAGGATGCCGCGGCCCAGCTATCCATACTCCGGGCCATCGCGTCCAGCGATCTGCACAATTTGGTCTACCGCTCGGACTATCGGATCGTCCCGGCGGTAACAGCAAATCCCGCCACCCCGCTCGACCATTGAGCCAGAGCTACGAAACAACTCGTATGCCGGACTGGGCAACGCGAGCCCCAGGCTTCAGCCGTTCTTGACAGCTTGAAGGAGAACCTCGTCCACGGGTCTTGACGCCGGACACGCCCCGCGAATAGAGGCACAATTACGGTCTGATTACGAAAGAACGGTTCCTTTTCGCAAGCATCTCCTTCGGGCGTCCACTATTCTCTGAATGAGGCTGTCAGATCCAAGCTGCGACGCGGTAGCGAAGGTTGCAGATAAATAGGTGTATTCGCCCGACTAGTTGAACGTGGCCTTCGAACAGATCGGAAAAAGAGCGTTCACATATGCATTACAAGACTCTTGGAGAACGAACCGGATTCAAAGTGTCCAAGGTCGCGCTCGGCACAGGCAAGTTCGGTTAGACGTGGGGTTATGGGGCCACGCTTGAAGACGTCAAGCGAATCATCGAGGGATTTGCCGACGCAGGCGGCAAGCCGACCGCGGCCACAGGCTGTGCGAAAAGAGGAGTGAGACCGTGAAACACGCTGGATTGAAGACTCATACCGAAGACGTGTCCGAAGGAACGCCTCAGTTAGGCGAGACCGCCGTTGTAGAGGTCTCAAGTGAGCTTAGCCGGTTGTTGGCTGATGTATTCGCTCTCTACCTAAAGACCAAGAACTTCCACTGGCATATGAGCGGACCTAATTTTCGCGATTACCACGTACTCCTCGACGAGCAGGCCGGCCAGATTTTCGCCATGACAGATGATATCGCTGAGCGAGCCCGCAAAATCGGCGGGACGACGCTGCGCTCAATCGGCAACATCTCCCGCGAGCAGCGACTCACGGACAATGACGAACGCTCCGTCGCACCAAAAGAGATGCTGACGGAGCTGTGTATGGACAACCAACGGCTGACGCACTTCTTACGCTCTGCTCATAAGCTCTGCGATAAGCACAATGATCTCGCCACCGCCAGCTTGATCGAAAACTGGATCGATGAGGCTGAGCGCCGGACGTGGTTCTTATCAGAGACAACTCGCGCAGTCTAGTCAAAGGATCATCCGGGTCTTAACGCGATTTCGATCGAGGCTATCAAAACGCAACACAACAATCAAGGAAGGATCACATGCAGGAAGGATCACATGCACATGATCGACGCACGAACCCTGTCACGCCGTTCTCTTATGGCCGCCACCGGCATCTCGGCGGCAGCCCTGCTCACCTCGCGTGGACTATTCGCGCAGGAGACCGGCATTGTCCCCACGATGGTGAAAGCGGCGGCGGGGGCCAGGATTGAAATCCACCCCTTGCGGCGCAATATCAGCGTTCTTGAGGGCTCAGGAGGCAATATTGCCGTCCTGACTGGCCAGGATGGCAAGCTCCTCATCGACGCTGGCTTTACGGTCTCGCGACCCAGGATCTCGGCTGCTCTGGCTTCCATAACTTCCGATCCGATCAGGAGCCTGATCAACACCCACTGGCACGTTGACCACACCGATGGCAACGCATGGCTCCACGCGGCCGGCGCGACCATCACGGCGCACGCGAATACGGGTAAGCACCTCTCTGTTGCCACTCGCGTTGAAGGTTGGAACTACACGTTTCCGGCTGCACCTCCGGGCGCCATTCCCGCGAAGGTGTTCGATCAGAAGCACAGCATTCACGTGAACGACACCAGCGTTCTCCTCAAGCACTATACGCCGGCCCACACCGATAGCGACATCTCGGTGCACTTCGTAGAGGCCGACATTCTTCACGTCGGCGACACCTGGTGGAACGGATTCTACCCGTTCATTGACTATTCGACGGGTGGCGCCATTGATGGAATGATTCGCGCGGCGGAGGACAATCTCGCGATCGTGACCGACAAGACTATCATCATCCCAGGGCATGGACCCGTGGGCGACAAGTCCCAGCTCGCTGAGTATCGCGACATGCTCGTGAGTATTCGGGAGAATGTGGCTGAGCTCAAGAGACAAGGCAGGTCTCTCGAACAGACGGTAGCCGCCAAACCCACTGCTACGTATGACGCCAAATGGGGACAGTTCTTAATGACTCCGGCGATTTTTACCGGGCTGGTCTTCTCGGGTGTTTGATTTGCGGAGCCTACTTGCTCTGGTGGTAGCTGTTCTAATTCCGGATTGGATAGGGGAACTATGCGTGCAGCGCCGAGCCGGCGTCACTCAACAACGAACAAGAGGGCTTCGGACGAAGCGTCCCGGGGTCAAACGCCATTACTATCACATCGCAATCCCGCTGTCTGAATTGTGGTCGACCGATGTGGGTTCGCCGAATGACAGTCTGCGAATCGAAGTCTTCGAAAACGTGCTTGAAAGGATTTAAACATGAATTCACTCGAAAGGAACTTGGACATGTCTACTTCAGCGAAATCGCTTCACATCGACATTCCAGTGACGTTAACGGAAGTAAAGGTGGCCTTCAGTGTCGCAGCCTTGGTGTTCGAGGGAGATCTGCCAGCTTCCATTTTCCACCTTCAGCTCATCGAGGGAGATGTCGCCGACTGGAACGCCAGGGCCCAAATCTTTGCGGTCTTTCACACGAATGCGGGCCACGTGACGTTG
>JAOAPQ010000697.1 GCA_025462965.1 Bryobacterales bacterium | reverse complement strand
TCAGGGCGATCGTTTCCGCCTGCCTGGCGTCGGTTACGGCGTCCGCGGTTGACTCCGCCTCGCCGGCTAGAATGCGGAGCGCCGCCAGTTGATCCTCCACTTCCTGATAAGCGGTCAGCACCGTCTTCTGATACTGCGCGAGCGACTGCCGGTACACTGCCCATGCCTGATTCACCCCGGCCTTCACCCTGCCGCCGGTGAACAAGGGCGTCACTGCAGACGCGCCAAGCGAGGCGATCCCATTCTGCCAGCTGAACAGACTTGCGGTGTTGGTACTCTCAAAGCCGGCTAAGCCCGTGAGCGAGATGTGAGGCAGTGCCGCCGTCATGGCGACGCCGATCTCCGCGTTCGAGGCTGCGACAAGACGTTCCACCTCGGCGATATCGGGCCGGCGCCCCAGCAGTTCGGCCGGAAGACCCGAGGGAATTACCGGCGGTAGCCCGTCATACGGACTGCGCGCCAGCGAGAAGTCCGACGCAGCTTTTCCTTCGAGCACCGCGATCGCGTGTTCCAGTTGAGCGCGCTGCACGTCCAATGCCTGCGCCTGCGCTTTCGTCTGGTTCAACAAGGTCTGGGACTGCTTGACCTCCAGTTCGCTGATCACGCCCGCGCGGAAGCGGTTGGTGGTCAAATCCACCGCTCTCTGCAACTCCTGCACTGTTGCGTCGAGCACGTTCCGTTCCGCATCGTTCTCGCGCAAGCTATAGTAGTCCAGCGCCACGCTGGCTTCCACGGCAAGGCGCACAAATCGCAAGTCGGCTGCTGTCGCCTGTTCTTTCGCGTTGGCGGCTTCGATCGAATGGCGCACGCGACCCCATGCGTCGACCTCGTAGCTGAGGAACGACGACATTTGAAAATCATTGAACGTCGCCGCCAATCCGTGCGTGTTGCCGTTGTTCGGCCGGTTCTGGGCTTCACGCGTTCGGGAGGCGCTGGCGCCAAGACTGATCGTAGGGAAGAGGAACGACCGCGCAATCTTGGCGCCGGCTTCCGACTGTTCCACGCGCGCTACGGCCAGCTTGACGTCCTGATTCGCGGCATCGGCATCGGCTTCGAGCCGATCCAACTCAGGGTCTTTGAATACGCGCCACCAATTGCTGTATGCGATGTCCGGCGTACCGGAATCCGGCCTGCCGCCTTCTTTAAAGTGCGCTGGGACCGGCGGTACGGGCTGGTGGTACTTCGGGCCCACCATACAACCAGTCAATGCCAGAAGGGTTAAGGAAAGTACTACACGCGGGCACATATTAACTCCCCTTCTGCACGGCGACGCGCATTCCGTTCGTGAGAGAATCCGGCGGGTTGGCGATCACCGCGTCGGTCTGCCGGACACCTGACAGGATTTGAATCGTGTCCCCGAAATCATGCCCAAGCGTCACTTTGCGAAGCTCGGCTTGATTGTGGCTGTTCACCACACCCACTTGCGGACCGGCGGCCTGAAAAAGGATCGTGCTGGATGGAAGCACCAGCGGCACAACATTGAGCGGAAGCTGAAAGTGCACGTTCGCATAAGCTCCAGGGAGCAGTGCGCCGGATGGATTTGGAACATCGAGCTCCACTGTTAGCGTTCGAGACGTAACATCGATTGCCTCCGTGGTTCGCGTAACCGCCGCAGCGAAGTGGCGGTCTGGCAATTCGGTCAGGTCCATGGATGCTTTGGTGCCGGGCTTGACCAGCTTGCTGAATTCTTCGGGCACGGTGACAAATACCCGCACGATATTGTTCTGCGAAATCCGGAAGAGCTCACGGCCAATGCCGGCATTGCCCGCGTTCACCAGATCTCCGAAATCGGTTCTCCGCAGCGTGATCACACCATCGAACGGCGCGATGATCTTCTCGAACCCCTGCATCTGCTCCAGCCTGCTCACGGTGGCGGAAGCGGCCTGGACATTTGCCGTCTGGGCCGCGAGGTTCTGGTTATTCTGATCCAATTCCAACTGCGACACAGAATTGGTTTTGATCAATTCCTGATAGCGGGGCGTAGTGGTCTTGGCAAGCGCAAGAGTGGTTTCGGCCTGGTTCAGCATTGCCCGCGCTTGATTCAATTGCTGATCCACTTCCGGGGCATCAATCTCGGCAAGCAATTGACCCTTGGTTACACGGGTGCCGATGTCCACGTACCAGGTGCGGACATAGCCGTCGACCCGCGCGAAAATCGGCGACTGTGAGAAAGCCTGAATTATGCCCGGCAAGGTGAGATCCGAACTTGACTTACCTCGTTCCGGATGAATCACGTTGACTGTCTGCACTTCAAGCGTTTTTGTAGTCCCGACAAGCTGTTGACTTACTTTCTGTCGCGCTTGTGCTCCGAAGTAGGCCGACGTGGCCAGCACAGCGGGAACCAAAAGGAACCAAAGCAGCCGCCTTCCGGAAGTCTTAGGTTGTTTACTCATAATGTCCTCACGCGGTTTGATTTTTCTGGTGGCGAACAATGGCGAACACCACCGGTACAAAGAAGAGAGTGGCGGCTGTCGCGAACAACAGCCCACCGATTACGGCGCGGCCCAGCGGCGCGTTCTGTTCGCCGCCCTCGCCCATTCCAATTGCCATCGGCACCATTCCGATAATCATCGCGAGTGCCGTCATGATCACAGGCCTGAGTCTGGTGGACCCGGCCTCGAGCGCCGCGCTCAACGCATCTTTCGTTTCGGTGAAACGCTCATTCGCGAAGCTGATGATCAGGACGCTGTTCGCTACCGCAACCCCCATGCTCATGATGGTCCCCATTAGCGCGGGCACACTCAGAGTGGTCTGCGTCAAATACAACATCCAGCAGATTCCCGCAAGCGCCGCCGGCAAAGCCGTGATGATAATGAACGCCTCGCTCCAGGACTGGAAATTGATGACGATAAGAAGGTAGACCAGCAGGATCGCGAACGCGAGACCGGCGCCCAGTCCGATGAACGAAGAACGCATCGTCGCGACCTGGCCGCGAACCACCATACTGCTTCCTTTCGGCAACTGCTTTTGCGCCGCGGACGTGATTTTCGCGATGTCGGCGGAGACGCCGCCCAGGTCTCGTCCCTGCGTGCTCGCGTAAATGTCTATGGTCCGTTGGACGTTGTAATGGCTGACCACGGCCGGTTCCTGGCGCCGGCTCATGGCGGCCAGGTTTTCCAGAAGCTGCGGCTGCGCTGCCACCGGAGAGTTGACCGGAATGGTCCTCAGCGCGTCGAGCGAGTCCACTTTGTATTGTGGGGTCTGAGTTGCAATCGGGTAACTGACGCCATTCGGCGAGAGCCAGAAGTTTGGGCTCGTTTGGAAGCTTGAGCTCAAAGCCACTAAAACGTTGCTGGCCACGTCTCTTTCGCTGAGGCCGACTTGCTGCGTTCTCACGCGGTCGACCGTTAAGTCCAGCCTCGGTTGGTTCAGCAACTGATGCAGGTGCACGTCGACGGCGCCGGGAACGGAACGGATCTGTTCGGCCATTCCCGCCGCCAGGGAGAAATTGTGCGCCATGTCGCTGCCGATAATCTGAATGTCAATCGGGGCCGGAAGGCCGAAGTTTAGAATTTGGGTAACGATGTCGGCCGGCTCGAAAAAGAACGCCGTGGCCGGAAAGGCCTTCGGCAGTTCTTCGCGTAGCTTCTGGACGTAATCGGCAGTCGGGTGATGTTTTGCCTGAAGAGAGACCAGGACCTCGGCATCGAAATTGCCAACGGTTTCGCTATTGCTGTAGGAAAGATTGATTCCGCTGGTCGGCAAACCGATGTTGTCGAGAATGCCGCCCAGTTCTGAAGCCGGGATCAACTTGCGAATGACGTTTTCCACTTCGCTGGTAACGCGCGCGGTCTCTTCGATACGAGTGCCCGTCTTGGCGCGCAGGTGGAGGCGTAGTTCGCCGGCATCCACCGTAGGAA
>JAOAPQ010000574.1 GCA_025462965.1 Bryobacterales bacterium | reverse complement strand
TCGGCGATCGCCGCAAGGCCATGCTGGAAGACATCGCCATTCTGACCAATGGCAAGGCCATATTCGAAGAGACCGGTATCAAGCTGGAAGGCGTGAAGGCCGTAACCAGCGGTGCGAACCCGATGGCGATGAAGCGCGGGATCGACAAGGCGGTTGAGATTGCGGTGGGTGCGGTGCAGGGCATGTCGAAGCCGGTTTCGGGCGACATGATTGCGCAGGTTGGCACGATTTCAGCCAATAGCGACCACACGATCGGCGGCATCATCGCGGAAGCAATGAAGAAAGTGGGCAAGGACGGCGTTATCACGGTCGAAGAGTCCAAGACCATGGTCACCGAGCTTGTCACCGTCGAAGGCATGCAGTTCGATCGCGGCTACCTTTCTCCGTACTTCGTTACCGACCCGGAGCGGATGGAAGCCGTGCTCGAGGATCCGTACATTCTGATCCACGAGAAGAAGATCAGCAACATGAAGGATATTCTTCCGCTGCTGGAACAGGTTGCGCGCGCCGGCAAGCCGCTGCTCATCATAGCGGAAGAGGTAGAAGGCGAAGCGCTGGCGACGCTGGTCGTTAATAAGCTGCGCGGAACGCTGAACGTGTGCGCAGTGAAAGCTCCCGGTTTCGGCGATCGCCGCAAGGCCATGCTGGAAGACATCGCCATTCTGACCAATGGCAAGGCCATATTCGAAGAGACCGGTATCAAGCTGGAAGGCGTGAAACTGGAAGATCTTGGGCGCGCCAAGCGCGTGACTGTCGACAAGGACAACACGACCATCGTGGATGGGGCGGGTTCTTCGAAGGTGATCGAAGGACGCATCAAGCAGTTGCGCACGCAGATCGAAGAGACCACGTCGGATTACGACCGTGAGAAGCTGCAGGAACGCCTTGCGAAGCTCGCGGGCGGCGTTGCCATCATCAAGGTGGGAGCGGCCACCGAGACCGAGATGAAGGAAAAGAAAGCTCGCGTGGAAGACGCGCTGCATGCGACGCGCGCAGCCGTGGAAGAGGGCATCGTTCCCGGCGGCGGCGTGGCTTTGCTGCGTGCCGCGCAGGCGCTGCACGGGCACAAACTGGAAGGCGATGAGCAGTTCGGCGTCAACATCGTTCGCCGTGCCTGCGAAGAGCCGCTCCGTCAGATCGTGCTAAACTCCGGGCACGAGGGCGCGATCGTCGTGGAGAAGGTGCGTTCGAACGAGAATCCCAACTACGGCTACAACGCCGCGACCGATAAGTACGAAGATCTGATCGCTGCGGGCGTCATCGATCCGACCAAAGTAACCCGCACAGCATTGCAGAATGCGGCGTCCATTGCATCTCTGATGCTCACTACGGAGGCCATGATCTGCGAAATCCCGGAGAACAAGCCGGCAGCGGGCGGCGGCGGTGCGCACGGTCCGGAAGGCATGGACTATTAAAGAACAGTACGGGAGGCAGGCCACGCGCCTGCCTCGTTCTCGCATGAAGATTTTTATCGGAAACTTGAGTCACGGCCTAAACCAACAGTCTATTCTGGGGCTGTTCGCCCGGTACGGCAGTGTCGAGAGTGTCGAGCTCAGCGTCGAGAGTGTCGCGGGCCGCTCCAGCCGGTTCGCATTTGTGATCATGCCCGATTCGGCACAGGCGATTCAGGCGATCGTGGGCTTGAATCAAGCGTCACTGAACGGGCGGATCCTCGTCGTCAATGAGGCAAGGCCGGTCGCCGACGGCGGTTCAGGGCCTCAACATCATCGTTTTATCCGCCACTAGCAAGCGACAATCCAAAAAAAACAATGGCCTATTCTACGTACAATAATGTACGAGATGGGAAGTTTGTTTCTGCTGCTCATGGCCATGAGTTTGCCTCATCGCCCCTTCACCGATACAGCCGGCATCGCACATTCCGCCTCTGAGTGGGAAGGCAAGCGCGCCATCGTGCTATTCTTTGTCACTATCGATTGCCCGCTTAGCAACGGCTATGTGCCTGAGATGAACCGGATCGCGCGTGATTATGGGACGAGGAATGTCGCGATTTATGCCGTCCAGGGCGATGCAACCGTTCCTAGTTCCGATGTCCGGCGCCACGCGAAGGAGTTCGGCTATACCTTTCCCTACCTCCTCGACCCGGAGGAATCGCTCGCGGCTTATACCGGCGCTACCACGACGCCCGAAGCGGCGGTCCTATCCCCAAAGGGCGAGGTACTATACCTCGGCCGGATTGATAACCGAATAGTCGATTTCGGAAAGCAGCGGCCGAAGCCCACTGAGTTCGATCTCCGTGACGCGCTCGATGCTGTCCTGACTGGTAAGCCTGTGCCCCATCCGCGTACCACTACGCTGGGTTGCGCAATCACAAACTTGAAGTGAGGACTTGGCTGAATGAGACTTAGCGAAGAGTGCGCAGCCATGACCATGGCGCGCACCTTGCTGCCGTGGAATGCAGTCCCGCCTTCGCAGGGGGCCGCTAAGCGGTTGCGCTCGCGGAACTGTCCCCGCGAAAGTGACGGCCGGATACGCAATGGTCCTCCAGATCCACTGCCCGGCGATTCCCACTACATCGCCGAATTGTCGCTCGTCCTGCCGGCTGATGTCGAGGTGGGCGATGTTACTCTGGCATGCGCACTATATTTGCGAGGATATGGAAGCGGCTTGGCGCTCTCCACGCAGGCGGACGCGATCGCCTTAAGCGGGAGCTTTACATGAGCGCGCGGCAATAAAGGGGAAACGTACAGTGGTCTACATCTTTTGAGAGTCCCCAGCCCATCGGAGGAGGTCTTCCCGCTAAGGCGAGAGACCAAGCTGAAATCGGGACTTTCGGAACGTCAGATCCCGATGCTCAACGGGCTCCGGGCTATTTCCGTTTTCCTGGTCATCATCTATCACTCCGGGTTCGAGAATGCACCAGGAGGGCTGGGCGTTCTCATGTTTTTCGTCATCAGTGGATTCCTGATTACGTGGCTGCTGCTGAAAGAGAATACGCGCAAGGGCACCGTGTCGCTCAAGCGTTTTTATGCCCGGCGCTCATTTCGCATTTTTCCGGCGTTTTACGCCTATGCGCTCCTCACGGTCATTTTGCTTGCTGCATTTCACAAGCGGATTAACGTTCCGCAGACGATGGCCTCTCTGTTCTATCTTGCGAACTATTACCAGGCGCTGAACGGTGATCCGGGCACTGCGTTCAGCCACACCTGGTCGCTTGGAATTGAGGAGCAGTTCTATCTTTTCTGGCCGTTGTTGTTCTTGAAGATCCGAAATCGCACGGCGCTGCTGGTACGGGTTCCTTTGCTACTAATTGTTGCCGTGTGGATTTACCGCGCGATTCTCAAGTTCGGTTTGCACGTGTGGCAAGGCTACTTTTATGAAGCATTCGATACCCGCATGGATCATCTGTTCATCGGCTGTCTCCTGGCCATCCTGCTCTATTCAGCGCGGGACCACCCGGCATGGGACCTGATCTGCGGGCGCCCGTGGGTCACCCTGCTGACGGTGGCGCTGATCGCTCTCTCATCCGTTGTGGAGGCACACTACCAGGATGTGTACCGGGACTCGGCAGGGTTCATTGTGAACCCGCTGCTGTGTGCATCCTTGATTCCGCAGCTCATCTCAATTCGCGCACACTGGCT
>JAOAPQ010000684.1 GCA_025462965.1 Bryobacterales bacterium | reverse complement strand
CCGATCTGCCCCCGGACAAAATCCGCGACAACGAACGTCTGCTACCCGGTGAAGGCGTCATCGATCTCACCGGCTTCCTCAAAGCCCTTCAGAAAATCGGGTACCAGGACGGCCTCAGCGTAGAGATTTTCGGCCGCGGCCTCAACCAGGTACCGCCGGAAAAGGCTGCGCAAATGGGCCTCGAAGCCGGGCGCGCGGTTCTCAAAAAGGCTGGAATCACAGAGTCATAACGTAAGCCACGACATCTTCCTTTTCCTGCTCCGAGAGACGGTCTTTGAAAGAGGTCATCTCGGCGGGGCCAGTGTTGATAATGTCGAGGATCAGATCATGAGTAACCTTGCGGCCGTCGGGCAGCTTGCCATCTTTTAAGCCCTGAAGGCCGGGGCCAACCGTCTCCTCTTTGCTGTAAGCATCGTGGCAGCTGTCGCAGTTGTTCTCGAAGACGGTCTTGCCGCGAGCGACTTCGCCCTTCGGGCCCGCGGCCAACCCGATCGCCACGAGAAGCGGAGCGAGAGACAAGGCGATTTTCAAGCGATGATATCCTTGACCACGTTTCCGTAAACGTCCGTGAGCCGGAAATCGCGGCCCGCATAGCGATACGTGAGCTTTTCGTGATTCAGACCGAGTTGGTTCAGAACGGTCGCGTGCACATCGTGAATCGAAACCGGATTCACTACCGCCTTAAAGCCAAATTCATCGGTTTCACCATAGGCCATGCCGCCTTTGAAACCGCCGCCGGCCATAAACATCGTGAAGCCGTATGGATTGTGGTCGCGTCCGTCGCCCGCTTCCGAAACGGGAGTGCGGCCGAACTCGCCGCCCCAGACAACGACCGTCTCGTCGAGCAATCCGCGCTGCTTCAGATCCTTGATGAGAGCGGCCGAAGCTTTATCCATTTCCGGGCAGCGTTCGCGAAGGCCCTTGTTCAGTGACTTGTGATCGTCCCACGGCTGGCCGGGACCATAGTGGACCTGAACGTAGCGGACCCCCTTTTCGATCAAACGGCGCGCCAGAAGGCAGCCGGTTCCATACGGTGTGTCGCCGTATTCCAGCCGTACGGACTCAGGCTCCTTCTTAATGTCGAAAACATCGGAAGCGGTGAATTGCATCCGGTAAGCCTGCTCCAGCGATTGAATCCGGCCATCCAGGAACGAATCCTGCCCGAACGAATTCTCGTGGCTCTTGTTCATGGATTGCAGCAGATCCAACTGCGCGCGCTGCTCCGCGTCATCCATGCCCTTATTCCGCAAGTACCGGATCATCTTGTCCGGATCGGAGTCCGACGTATTGATGACGGTGCCCTGATACTTCGTCGGCAGAAAGCCGGAGTTCGAGAAGAGGGTACCGCCCCCAGGGCTGAGCGCGACGAATGCGGGCAGGTTCTGGTTTTCCGTACCAAGCCCGTAAGTGATCCACGAGCCCATGCTGGGCCGGAAGGAAATGATGCTCCCCGTGAAGTATAAATTGCGCCCGGGCTCATGATTCGCGATGAGCGAATACACCGACTTCACGACACACAGATCGTCGGCGCACTCTGCGAGTTTCGGCAGCAGTTCACTGATGTCGATCCCGCCGCGCCCATACTTCTTGAATGCAAACTGCGACGGAAGAAGACCGCCCGTCTTACGCTCGGTACGGAGGTCCACCGAATCGGGCCGCTGCCCGGCGTATTTCACCAGGCTCGGCTTCGGATCGAACATATCGAGCTGCGAAGGGCCGCCCGTCATAAAAAGGGAGATGACATGCTTCGCCTTCGCCGGCATGTCCGTGCCCACAGGACGGAGTCCCGCGGCAGACGCCTGAGGGGTCGCGAGCAGATCGGCGAGAACAGCGCTGCCGAAGCCTGCGCCAAGGGATGAGATCCAGGAGCGTCGAGTCGTTTTCATGGCCAGAATATTTCCTCGTTGGTTGCGAGCAGCGTTTGAGTGAAGCGGGAGAGGGGAGCGTGATTTGTATACGTCAAGGCAGAATCCAATTCGGAGGGCGTGGGATTCCGGGAAAGAACCTTGCGATACAGATCGCGGATTTTCTCTGAGCCGCTTTCGTTTTCCACGGACTTCACCAGCGTGTCGGCAAGCTGTTCGATGAACGGGCTGTTCATGACGAACAACTGCTGCAGCGGTGTCATGGTATCGATACGAGCCGGGCTGTGCTGCATCGGGCTCGGGAAGTCGTAGATACGGAGCAGATCGTTCAGTCGCGCCCGGCTGATGCGCGCGTACAGTGTGCGCCGTGTGTTGGCGGAAGCTTCGAGATCCACAGAGGGGCCGTACATCGTGCTGTCGAGTGTGCCCGCCGAACGCAGCAGTGTATCTCGAAACGCTTCGATATCCATCCGACGTGGGTTCATGCGCCACAGCAGGCTGTTCGCTTCATCCTTCTCCATAACATCGGCGCGCGGCTTGCTCGATTGGCGGTACGTCGCCGAAAGCAGGATTTCGCGCTGCAACCATTTGATCGACCAGCCATGCGCCATAAATCGCGCGGTCAGGTCGTCGAGAAGAGCGGGATTGGTGGGCTTGTCGCCGCGGTCGCCGAAGTCGCTCGGCGTACCAACCAGGTAAGTACCGAAGCTTTCACCCCACACGCGATTGACGATGACGCGAGCGGTGAGCGGCGCGGCATCACCGACGATCGCGTTCGCGAGATCCAGCCGGCCCGATCCTGAGTTAAACGGCCGGCCCGGTTTTTTAGAAAGAACCGTGAGGAAGGTGCGCGGGATCGTCTTATCGGTACCGGTGCCGCCGGTGCCGCGGAAGTAGAGCGAGAGATCGCGGGGCTGGCCCGGCTTCAGATCGACCAGCGTGTAATCGGGGTGCGAGCCGTCGAGCCAGAGACCCGCATCATAGACGGCATTGACATAGGGCGCCTGGGCTTCCTTCGGATCGATTTCGCCCTTCTTACCGGCGCCTGCGCCTTTTCCCTTCGGCGCCATCGTCTTCGCGACGAGATCGGCCAGTTCGGGGTGTTCCGTCTGCAGCGCCTCGAGCTCCGGCTTGAGGATAGCAAGCTCATCCTTGCACAGCTTGATTTTCTCGGCCGCCGACTTCTGATCGATATCCTTGTTCCCCGAGAGATTGCTGATCGCCCCGTTCAGATCCGAATAACGCTGCCGCGCCCAGATGAAGCGCTTCTCTATATTGGGATCTTCGTTATTCAGTGGCCGCACGGCTGACTGCGTGGAGGCGAAGACGCCCGCCATCGCGTAGTAATCCTTCTGCGTGATAGGGTCGAATTTGTGATCGTGGCAACGCGCGCACGCGACGGTGAGACCCATCATGCCGCGGCTGACGGAGTCCAGCCGTTCGTCCCATTCATCCAGGTAGAGACCTTCGATTACGTCCTTCGAAAGTTTGAATTCCTTGTGCTCGACGGGACCGAGCCCGAGATAGCCGAGCGCGGCCAGATCCTGGCGCGTGGCTCCGGGGACCTGATCGGCGGCGAGTTGGAGCTGCAGGAAGCGATTGTAGGGTACGTCTTTATTGAATGCGTTGACGACCCAGTCGCGATAGCGCCAGGCGTATGCATACTGAGCCCCGGCAAGACCATCTTCCGCGTAGCGGGCAACATCCAGCCAGTAGCGCGCCCAGCGCTCGCCGTACTGAGGCGAGGCGAGCAGCCGCTCGACCAGCTGTTCGTACTTGTCGGGCGACTTGTCGTTCACGTAGGCTTCCACTTCGTCGAACGCGGGCTTGTACCCGAGCAGATCGACATAGAGGCGGCTGGCCAGCGTGCGGGCATCGGCTTCGGGCGAGGGCTTAATGCCCTTGCTCTCGAGCTTGGAAAGGATGAAAGCGTCGATTTTACTGCGTTCCCATTTCCGGGCGAAAGCCTTGTCTTTTACCGGAGGCGCGGGGAGTTCCGTCACGGGTTGGAAGGCCCACCATTTCCGGCCTTGCGCAAAATCGATAGTGCGGGGCCCGCCGGCGCTAGCTCCGGGAGCAGGTTGTTCATTGCGCGGATCGGGCGTCCCGGACACTACCCACTGTTCGAAGTCTTTTACGACCTGATCGGGAAGCTTGCCGGAGGGCGGCATTTTCGGAATGTCATTGTATCGGAGAGCACGGATCAGTAGACTCTGATCCGGCTTCTTATCAGTAACGATAGGGCCCGAGTTACCCCCGTTGAGAACGCCCGCTTTCGTGTCCAGGGCGAGACCGCCCATCGGGGACTTGAGCTTGGAGGAATGACAGGAGTAGCACTTTTCGACAAGAACAGGCCGTATCTTGTTCTCAAAAAGATCGTTACCTGCCTCCTGGGCGCTGAGGATGGCGGTAGTAAACGTGAACGTTAACGCTAGCTTCTTCAAATTCTCAGCTCCTCGGACAGGGGGATCTTCTTCTCAGGCGTGTATTCAGACCAAATTGTAACGCTAACTGAGACATTTTTGAGAGGCTTGGGTTCTAAACCCACAAAATCGGGTAATTTCGGGGGATGCGCGGGTAAATCGGGCGGAAACGCGGGTATTGGCGGGTAGTTTATTTCGGGTAAATCGATTGTTTTCAGTCATCGGTGGGTTCGAAGCACTTTCTTTGCGGAGTGTGGCGGAACGGGGCGAGTGCTGGGTGCGGCGTGGACAAACAGAAGATTGATGTTCTCTGGGGCGGGAGTTCGGCGTAGCGGCCCGAGAAGATGTTCCGGGAGCGCTCGCGGGTGACGGCGCCGCGAGACTTGGCGCCGCAAGCGCGGGGAGCGGCGATTTGTTGTCGGTTCGCATGGTGGCGACTCTAGTATCGGGGATGGGCGTGGGAGGTTGCAGTTCGAGTGAGTGTAAATGGTTTGGAGTGAGCGCGAAATAAAGTTGGAAGTGTGTGACCGGCGACGTTTGCGCGGAGGTCGAGTTTGCGAGGGAATGCCGAAATTCTGCCTTCTTACCCGAGATCCGGTACAGACTTCATCTTGCACAGCCGGCTGCCGTTTCAAACCTCGGCCTGCGGTTCATCGATGCAGGTCTCCATCCTAAGGCGAATCGCGGATCGTTGCTTTCCGCGTCCGGCCGCCGCAAATTTAGACATCGGCCAGGGTCAGGGGGCGAGGAGTCTTGCCGTCAATGTCTGTGAAGCAGTACTCCAGTGCAACGCTAGCGGCCACCAACACGGTTCCCGTGTGACGGATGACGTCGGGATCTGCCGCAAGTGCTGCGACGGAACGCCCAATGAACTCGGGGGACTCGGAATTTGTGAGGTCGAGCCAAGCGGCTGCCGCCATGACCTTCTCTGTTCTCACCAATCCCGGGTACAAGGACACCGCCGTGACTCCGTATGGCCGTAATTCAACCGCCATATCTGAGGTCATCTTGTCTGTCGCGGCCTTCGATACACCATAGGCGACATTCCCGATGTGCTTCTGAGCAGCCCAGAAAGAGATGTTGACGATCAGCCCGCTCTTGCTGGCGACCATGGACTTCGCAGCGAGCCGGCTGGCATGGTAGTGGGCGCGCACTCCGGCGCTGAACATGGCGTCCCAACGCCAGAGCCCCTGCTCCCAGAACGGCTTAGCCCATGTGAAAATCCCGTCTTCGACCATCCGTTCGTAGCCGCCCCAAACGTTGTTGACGAGGATGTCGATCTTGCCCGCCTCACCGGCCACGCGATCGAACGCGGCCGTCACCTCTGTATCCAGCCGATGGTCGCATCGAATCCGTAACCTGCTCTTCGTTGACTACACCATCGTGCACCGACCGGCCGGTCACGAACACCCGCGCCCCGCATTGGGCGAGCGCGACTGCGATCCCGCGGCCAACGCCGGAGGTTCCACCTGTGACGACAGCGACTTTGCCATCCAAGTTTCTCATTACGGCAATGTTCTCATTTCGTTTATTGAAGGCTGGCGCTTGTTGGATCCACGCCAATAATGAGCGGGTTCGGTCTGTATACCTTTTATACCAGCCCCGGTTCACTTAGCTCAGTGCGAGGCGCCAGCCTCCAGAACGCGTCTATCATCATTTCCGG
>JAOAPQ010000675.1 GCA_025462965.1 Bryobacterales bacterium | reverse complement strand
CTGCTGTCCCAGAATCCGCCGGGGCCGTCCAGATAGCCGCCGCCCACCAGCACGCAAGTGTGCAGGCGCGTTTCGAGGGCGCACGCCAGATTCAGAACGAACGATCCCATGGAATACCCGCCTGCCGCGATCCGCGCCGGATCCACGTCGGGCCGCTGGCTCAAATAACTTACCGCCTGCTCGATGTCCGTAATCATCAGCCCGCCCATGCGCTGGCCCATCTGGTCAGGCGGCTGATAGATATCGTGCTGTCGCGCATTGGATTCTTTCTGCAGGTTTCGCTCGCCCTCCCCGGCCGGATCGTACGTCAGAACTACGGCGCCCGCCCGCGCGTAAAGAAGGCCGGAGTACTGGGCGTACCAGGAGTACTTGTCGCCGCCATGTCCATTCACGACGATGAACGCCGGGCGTTTTACCGACATGTCTTTCGGGTGATAGACGATAGCTGGAACCAGCATCCCGAACTCCGTCGTATAAGAGACTCGATCGGCCACGATCCCCGGCTCAGGCTCGAACTGGCCGTGCACGTGGGCATTCAGCGGAGGAAGCGGGCTCGGAATGAAAAAGTTATCGCTTATTTTCCTGCGCAGCGATTGTTCATTCCCGAGGCTGGTGCTGACCGTACTCTGCGCCAATAGCGGGCCGCAGAACAGGAAGGCAGCAAGGAGCTTATACATGGTTTATCAGGTTAACCCAATGCAGCCACTGGGTTACGTCGGCCGCCACCGACCCACTGCTGGAAATTTCCACGGAACATCTGCTCCACATCCTGCTGAATTTCCTTCTCGGTCGCCACCCGGCCGTCCTCCGCCAGCGCCCTATACGCCTCGTCCAAAACGTCCACCATCATCCGCCGCGTGTGCGCCCATTTATAAATGAGCTGCTCCAGAATGCGCGCGTCCGAGTGCTGCGGGATGGTACTCGCGCCGAGCAGTTCGATGCGCTCGGTCGTGATCTCCCGCGTGATGGACGGATTGTTCAGGAACCACCAGCAACCGAAGATCATCAGGTTGCTGAACTTCCGCGCCGCCACGCATAACTCGTGCTGGTTTTCGCGCGACAGCATCGTCACCAGGAAGCGGTTATCCGGGTTCTCGAGGCAGATGCGCTCGACCACCGACGTGTCCGCATGCCCCAGGCTGTCCCCCGCGTCGACGAGAGCCGGGTTGACCCGCTTGCGCACGCCGATCATCATCGCGAACGGGAGATTGTTTGCCTTGCAGGTCGGGAAGATGACGTCGCGCAGCAAGCGTCCACGCAACGAATCTTCCGGATACTGGAAGCTCGGCGGCAGCGAAACCGCCAGGTAAAGCGGCTTCATCCGTTCAATCCAGCGGTCCAGGAACTTCCGTGCCGCCGTTACTTCATCCGGCGCGCCGGAATCGGCGGCGATCTTCTTGCCTACAGCCGGGTCGTTCAACAGCGGATCAATCCGTAGCGCGGCATGAAATTGCGGGTCGCGCCGCACGCCGCTTTCCCAGACAGCGACCTCTTTCGGATCGAACACGTCGTTGGTCATCACGACTTCCGTAAGGCCCGCGAGTTTCAGGACGTTCCCGATGTGTTGGTGCGCGTCCTGCGCCCGGAAAAACGCGCGCGCTTCCTTCAAGTCGGGAGCCGAAGTGTTCAGGCCGAAGGCTTTCAATACAGCGATTACGCCGCGGCAAGCCTCCGAAAGAGGTGCGCGGTCGACGAATAGCAGCTTCCAGATATGGTCTGCCTGTTGCTCCTTGCTCATCGCCCAGAATTGTTCCGGCTTCAGAGAGCAGAAGCGGAACTGCTCCGCGACCAGGTAGTGATAGGTAACCAGCTCATCGATTCCCCAGAGCTGGAGCTGCGGCCCGAACTCGGGCGTATATAGGTGCGTGTGGATGTCCGCGGCGAGGGTCTTCGCGACGATTTTTTCAATGGTAGTGCGCATCGGCATCTGCAATATACCCTATCGAAGGGCCCTCCGCGCGCCGCAACGTCCCCCCGCTACGACTCGCCACCGATCCAATCGACTTTGAGAATCCCTGTTAGCGCTCGCAGCTCAGGATCGCCCGTAATCACGCTGGCGCTTTCCCGAATGGCAAGCGCCGCAGCGAAGGCATCGGCATACGCCAACCGGTTCCCACTTTTTAGCCGGGCGGCGCTTATGATATCGCTCTCATCGGGCAACTCGATGTGTATTGGCAGTGACGGCACCCTTCGGAGGAACTGGTCCGCCCTTTCCCGGCCCAGCCGCCTTGTCGCGATATAGTAAACCTCCCCGATATTGATCCAGCTCATCAGAAGCCGCAGATTGCCGGCATCGGCCTTTTGGAAGAAGGCCGCTACCCTTTGCGCAGGGCTTTGATCAAGTAGCCACGCCACCATCGCCCACGAATCAACGACCTTTATTGAGGCGTGCGTCATCGCGAGTCAGTTCGGCGGAGTGCTCATCTGCAAGATCTTGAAGAAGGGTTGTGCCGCGAAACATTCCGCGCATCGTCCGCCAATCCGGGAAGTCGCTCACCACCCGCTTCATGATCAGGGTTTCCCCCTTCACATCGATCATGACTTCGGTGCCTTCCTTGAGGTTGAGCCGGTCCCGAACCGCCTTCGGAATCACGATCTGGCCCTTTGAGGAGATAGTCGCTTTCGTCATTGTCTTACCACAGTAAGCATAGCCACCAGGTATCAAGAAATCAAGCATTAACCAGCATGCACGCGTGGTGCGTAAAATGGTGTTTTGAGGCTTCCATGATCGAAACGCTTGAGCACCCTAACCCCTCCACCGCAGGAGCTAGTGATAGGTAACCAGCTCGTCGATTCCCCAGGCTGGAGCTGGGTAAG
Source organism: Bryobacterales bacterium (assembly GCA_025462965.1). Lineage (GTDB taxonomy): Bacteria > Acidobacteriota > Terriglobia > Bryobacterales > Bryobacteraceae > JALYXI01. The sequence continues at coordinate 1,234 of JAOAPQ010000675.1, read as the reverse complement.
GCCGCACTTTTGAATTTGCGCCGAAGAGCGAGCCCAGTTAAGGTGGGGAATATGACCGTGGAAGCGATCAAAGAAGCGATTACCGAGTTGTCGGAGGATGAGCGGACATCCCTTGCGGCTTGGCTCGTCGAAATGGACTACGACGAATGGGACAGGGAAATGGTCAAGGACCTCGCGCCAGGGGGAAGGGGAAGGGCTTTTCTCGACCAGGTCCAGCATGAGATCGCCGAGGGCAAAGCACGCCCGATTGAAGAAGGGTTCGCGGGACGTCGGCATCCCCGGACGTGATTTTCCATTCCAAGGCACTCCCTCGATACTAGGATCACTACTACAAACTTCCCGAAGAAATTCAGCGGCGCGCCGCCAAGCAATTTGAATTGTTCTCGCAAAACCCGCTCCATCCCTCGCTGCACCTGAAGCCAGTCGGCGGGTTCTGGTCGGTTCGGATCACGAACGCATACCGCGCCCTCGCGACACGAGTTGACAACGAATTTACCTGGGTGTGGATAGGGACGCACGATGAGTACGAGCAGATGATCGGCTAGCAGCACGTCTCCGTGGTGCGTAAAATAGTGTTTGGAGGCTTCCATGATCGAAACTCTTGAGCGCCACAGCCCCTCCACAGCAGATTTCCTACCCCTCAACGGCACCGATTACGTCGAATTCTATGTCGGCAACGCCCGCCAGGCCGCGCATTTTTACCGCTCGGCGTTCGGCTTCCGCCTCGCGGCTTACCGCGGTCCTGAAACCGGCACGCGCGACCGGGCTTCTTATCTGCTCGTCCAGGGCAAGATCCGGTTCATCCTCACCACGCCTCTCCAACCCGATCACGAAATCGCCGGGCATATCCGCATTCATGGAGATGGCGTGCGCGATGTCGCCCTCTGGGTCGACGACGCCGAAGCCGCCTGGCGCGAAACTACCAACCGCGGAGCGCGGAGCGTGCGCCGCCCGGAGACGCAAAAGGACGAGCACGGCGAAGTCCCTCTTTCCGCCATTGCCACCTATGGCGATACTATCCACACCTTCGTCGAACGCGCGAACTACCACGGCGCCTTCCTGCCCGGCTTCGTCCCGGTGGAGGGCAACGACATCGTTTCGCGTCCCGTTGGCCTTAAGTATGTCGATCACATGGTCGGCAACGTCGGCTGGGGCGAGATGAACCGCTGGGTCGAGTTCTACAGCCACGTCATGGGTTTCAAGATGTTTCGCCATTTCGACGATCAAGACATCA
>JAOAPQ010000652.1 GCA_025462965.1 Bryobacterales bacterium | reverse complement strand
CCGCGCGGCTTGAACATGGTGTAAAACCCGAAGTTCGCCGCCAGAAAAAAAGCGCCGTTATGATAAGAGTCGTCGCCGTTGCCGACGTCGCCCATCGGAGCCTGCGGCGAAGCCGCCTTGAGCGCCGGATGCGCGTCGATCATTCCATAAGCCGTGTAGAAGCCGGGATATGAGATCCCCCACTGCCCGACGCGCCCGTTGTTATTCGGCACGTTCTTCACCAGCCAGTCGATGGTGTCGTACGTGTCGGTGCGCTCCGGATCCTCCCTGGTCGGCACGTCCACGAACTTGCCTTCCGATAAGTAACGCCCGCGGACATCCTGATACACGAAGATGAAGGTTTCCTTCGTAAACAGCTCGGAAGGCCCGAGGATTGCGCGGTAATTATCGATTCCATACGGCGCCACGGAATATGGCGTGCGTTGCATCAGCATCGGCCACTTCTGCGTCGTATCCTTCGGTGCATAGACCGAAGTGAAAAGTTTCACGCCATCGCGCATCGGAATGCGATAGTCGAATTTCGTATAGTGCGCGCGTGTATATTCCAGTTGCTTCCGCGCGGCGTCGTCCTGCGCGAAAGCGGGCAGGACGGCGGTTATTAGAATAAGGGCAAGCTTCATCTGGTTCGGAACCGGACACCATAGTCCCACAAACGCAACATCCGGCGGTCCTGCCGGCAGTCTTGCTGCCGGTTTCTTTTGGTCCGCCGCCTGCACGATACGGGGTATGCCGCAATCCACCGATCTGATTCCGGTCCCCTACGGCCTCCGCGTCGCGGCCGACTGCGTCCACCTCGAAGAACACCCCGAGGAAAAACGCACGCTCATGCTGATCATGGACTTGATCGTCGATGATAAGCCGCTCTCGGAAATCGCCGTCAGCCTGAATGATCGCGGCCTCCGCACCCGCGCCGGCCACGCCTGGACGCCGGCCGCCATCTTTAACCTGCTGCCGCGCACGGTGGACGCGGGGCCGCGCATCTTCTCGAGCGATGCCTGGGCGGAGTATCGCCAGTCCCGGCCGCACTACTCGTAACGGAGCGCTTCCATCGGATCGACTTTTGTAGCCCTTCGCGCCGGCAGGTAGCTGGCAGCTACCGCGACCGTGACCAGGACCCCCGTCGCCGCCGCCGTGCTCAGCGGGTCGCGTGCCGTGATGCCGTAGAGCAGCGTGGCCGCGTACTTGGTCACCGCGAGCGCCACCGGGATGCCGACCGCCGCGCCCACCAGAACCAGGACCACGGCGTCCCGCAGAATCAGCCAGAGCACGTTTCCGCGCTGCGCGCCCAGCGCCATGCGGATGCCGATTTCCCGCCTGCGCCGCGTTACCGAGTGCGCAAGTACGCCGTATAGTCCAACCGCGGCCAGCAGCAGCGCGAGACCGCCGAAGAAGCTGCTCAACGTCGCGACCACGCGCTCCTGCAACAGATTGTTGTCGATCTGGTCATCCATGGTGCGCGCGTTCAGAACGGGCACCGCCGGGTCGAGCGCGAGCACCTCGCGCCGGATTGCCGTAACGGTCCGCATCGGGTCGCCGGCCGTCCGCAGGCACAGGACGCGGGAATCCGCGCCCGGCCGCCAGTTGGAGAGATAGATCATCATCTCCGGCGCGTCCCGCAGGTTGTAGTAGCGGACGTCCTTCGCGACGCCTACGATCTCATAGGCGTTCTGAAGGTCGAACTTCTCCGTCAGCGAGAACCGCTGGCCCAGCGGGTTCTCCTTATGGAAGAAGCGCCGGACGAACGCCTCGTTCACGATCGCGACGTGCGGCCCGGTCGGATCTTGTGGAGGAGGTCCGGGTCGCCGCACCTTCGGCGGATCCGGCGTGAACGTCGGATTGTCCTGGTCGCGGAAATCCCTGCCCGCCAGCAGCGGAATGCCCATGGTTTCGAAATAGCGCGAGCTCACGGCGTTCATGTCGACGTAATTGTGCTCTCCCGGCTTGAAGTTCCTGCCCTGAACGGCGAACGTCTGGTTCCATCGGGAACCGCCCAAGGGCGTGATGTTCGCGAGGCTCACCACCTGCACGCCCTGGATCCGGCGGACCCGCGCAGCCAGATCGTCATAGAAGTTGCGCACGCGCATGCCGCGGTAGCCGAGGCGCCCGGGATCCACCTGCACCTGCATCACATGATCGTGGCGGAAGCCCGAATCCAGGTCGCGCAGATTGCCGAGGCTGCGCACGAACAGGCTTGCGCCGATCAGGAGCAGCAGCGAAAGGGCCACCTGCGTGACAATCAGGAGCTTGCGAACGGTGAAACGCGCCGGGCCGGCCTGCACTGCGCCGCCGTCATCCTTGAGCGACGGGATCAGGGCTGCCCGCGTGGCCTGAAGCGCCGGCATCACGCCGAAGGTCAAACCCGTGAGCCCGGAGAGCAGAACCGTGAAGCCGAGCAGTCTCCAATCGAGCGTAACGTTCAGGTTGACCGGCAGCGCGCCGAGCGGCATCAGCGTGAGAAGGAACCGCACGCCGAGCCACGCGAAGAGAAGTCCGGCCAGGCCGCCCATCAACGCGAGCATGGTGCTCTCGGTGAGAAGCTGCGAGATCAACCGCGAGCGGCTCGCTCCGATTGCAAGCCGGATGGCGATCTCCTTCTGCCGTGCCGCCGCGCGAGCCAGCAGCAGGTTCGCGACATTCGCGCACGCGATCAACAGCACCAGCGCGACCACGATCATCAGCACGATGAGCGGTTCGGAAAGGCGCCTGCGCAGCGACGAATAGCCCTGGCTGCCGGGCAGTAGCGTCATGCGGCTGGCCAAGTTGGCGAACTTCGGATTAGGCAAGCTCCGGCGCTCATCCTCCGTCTGTTGGGAAGAGATCACCGTGAGCTCAGCGGCCGCCTTTTGCCACGAGACGCCGGGCCTCAATCGGCCCACTGGAGTCAGCCACCACATGTGGCGAGTATTCCAATCCGGCGACGTGGGGTACACCTGGGCGCGCATCATGACCGGCAGGAAGATATCGGGTGAGGCGCCCGTCTCGAGGCCGGTGAAGCCGGAACGGACCACGCCTACCACGGTGAACGGATAGCCGTTGAGCGTTACTTCGCTCCCGACCGCACGCGGGTCCTGCGCGAAGCGGCGCTTCCAGAAGTTGTAACTCAACACGACGTAGGGCGCCGCGCCCGGCTTCCGGTTATCCTCGTCGTTCAGGGTCCGCCCCAGCGCGGATTCCACGCCGAGCACCTGGAAATAATTCCCGCTGATCATTACCGCGCCCACCAGTTCGGTCCGCCGGTCGGCCGCCGAGCCTTTCACCGTGAATCCGAACGGACCAGTCCCGCTGTAGGCGATGATGCCATCGAACGAATGATTGCGGTCGCGGAAGGCCTCGTAATCGGGGTAGCTGGTGGAAACGCCCGGTGTGCCATCCCGATTCAGCGTCGCGACGAAAACGAGTTCCTGCGGATTCTTCACCGGCAGCCATCGCAGCAGCACGGCGTCCACAATGCTGAAAATGGCCG
>JAOAPQ010000638.1 GCA_025462965.1 Bryobacterales bacterium | reverse complement strand
TTCCGTACAGACGTTTCCGTTGACCTTCCAATCGCCCTCGGCGCGCATTTCGGTACGCCTTCTCGAAAAGGTGAGGCTGAACTTCGGGTACCAGTATTACGGGTACAAGGAGCAGTTTGGGCTGTTTGGAATCAATGATAACTACCGTGCGAACACGGGTTACACGAGCGTTCTTTGGAGCTTTTGAGAAGGCCGGTTACCGATCCGCCCTACACGGAAGTTTGATTCACCATGAACGCCTCCGGCACTGAGTTTCCGGCCGCAGCGGAAACGGGCTTCAGTTCCTTCACCTTGTCAGCCGCTTTCTTCCCGGCGAGAAAGGCGTGGTCGGAGTTGTAATATTCCCACTCGCTGTAGCGCCCGGCGAGTATGATCTCGCGTTGGGAGAGCCATTCGCGGATGGCGGCGACGCTTGAGGCCCGGCCATGATCGTACACCACATAGGCATACGGCATATCGACCTGGTTCGCGGTGAGAATCGCGTCGTCCTCACGGAAAAAGCCGACCTTCCGGCAATCCGCGATGCAGCGGTCGATTAGATCCTGACCATCGCATGGTAAAGGCTTGTATTCCGAATACGTGATCTCGCATGTCAGACCGAAGCCGCCGGGCGGGTTGCAATGCGGACTTGCGTTGCCCTGGACGAAGATACGATGGAAGACTGTGTCTTCGGGATAGTAGATCCAATGTTTCTCGGTCAGGTTCTCGCGTCCGACGCCTATGTTGACGCAGCGAACCGAAACATGGCGCAAGCCGGAAGCGGCTTCGCGAATCTCACGGGGCGCCTCGTCTCCGATTGCCCGGAGCAGCATAGGCAAAGGCATGGTGCTGATCAGATGTTCGTATTTGATGGTGGACCCATCGTGCAGAGTGACGGTGTGCCGTGAGGGTGAGACGGACTTCACGCGGGTGTTGAGCCGGAGCTCGCCCTTTAAATGAGGCAGGAAGCCGTTCATCAAAGTCTGGAAGCCGCCGCGGAGCGGATAACCGAACCGGGCATTCGGTCCCATCGGTTTCGCCACCGGCCGTAGCGCACCCTCAATCATTTCGCCCAGATCGGGAATAGGAACGCGGCCGCCGAGCCAGGAAGTTTCCATTTCGCTGAGCGGCACGGCCCACAGTTTCTTGTTGTAGGGCACTGCGAAGTGCTTGGCAATGCCCGCGCCCCAAACCTTGTAAATGAATTCTTCAAAATTGCGCGGCTCGCCGGTGTGTTCATCGCCCGAGACCGGCTTCGCCAGCGGGGCCGAACTCTCCATAACGCCATCGCCGCAACAATCCGTGATGGATTCAGTTTTGCACTCGGGCGTACTGGTAGAGGCCTGGCCGTTCTTCTTAGAAGATTGGACCAGTGCGCCATTCCCGGCGGCGCTCTTCTTTAGAGATCCGAATCTGGCTTCGATCGCCCCGACGATGCATTCCTGAATCACGTCGGGCGGCAGACCGTGGAGAGCCCCCTGAAACGGATAGCGCGTGTAAACGTTCTTGCTGAAGATCCACGCTTCACGATCCTGCCAATGGACGTTGTCTCCGAGCAGCATCGCATAGAGCTCATGAACGTAAGGGTCGTTCGAGAACATGATATGGCCGGCGTGGTCGAAAGTGAAGCCTTTGTCCTCGATGGATCGGCACCAGCCGCCGACTCGCCCGTTCTGCTCGAGCAGGATGGCGTCAGCACCCAAGTGATAAGCCGCGCTCAGGCCCGTTGGACCCGCCCCAATCACAACAGTGCTCGGCATCGCGCCGCCTGTGGCTGCGATTTGGGCGGTGGCAGGAACGAACATCCCTTCCTCCAGATTCTTGTTCTTGCGTACTGCCGCGTCGATTTGTTTTTCCATAGATTCAGCCGTCGCGTCCCAGGATGTCTTGGACAATACTTCCCTCATTCCGGATATTCTGGACCACTGTTCCTTGTCCGATGCGTGTAGAGCTATTTCACACGCCGCCGCGAACGCCTCCGGAGTTTCTCCCAGATAGACGATCTTACCGTAGGGCTCAACCACGTCCGTGATTGGTGTACTCACGATAGGCCGCTCCGCCGCCATGTACTCCAGAGTCTTCGTGGGACTGATGAACCTGGTGGCTTCATTTCGCGCGAAAGGCAGCAGACAAACGTCCCAGCCCGAGAGATAGTTGGGCAACTCCGCGTATTTTCTCTGGCCCAGATAGTGAATATTGGGATGGCCAGGTAGGGACGCCTCATCAATCTTGACAACGGGGCCGATCATGACAATTTGCCATTCCGGATGGGCGCGGGCCAGATAGTCGATTAGCGGAAGGTCGATGCGTTCGTCAATGACCCCAAAAAAGCCGAGTCGAGGATGCGGAAGCCCAGCCTGGCTGGCATCTTCCTGTGCGACGCCGGTACGGGCGCGGCGGAAGTGGCCGGCGTCCACGCTGCTCGGGAAGCAGAACACGTTGGGGTGGCGGTTCCGCTTGGCGCGGTAGAGGCTCGGGCCGCCGGTGAAGACCAGATCGGCCAGTTTGAGAAGCTTTTCCTCATACTCCAAAAGCTGTTTGGGCGCACCAAGGAATCCCGAGAGTTCGTCCATGCAGTCGTAAACTACTGCCTGCGGCATCAGATGTTCAGCCAGCGGCAGAGCGAGCGGCGTGTAGAACCAAACGACGTAGTCACGGAGACTCTCTTCGCGCACGAGCCGGTTTACCAGGACGTGCAGGTAGGACATCTGGGGATCGCTGAATCCGGGCTCATCCACCGGAGTGTGCGGGCGGCAAACCAGAACGTTTGGCGCTGCCTGAATTTTCTCCCAATGAGGCGGAGCGCTTGTGTCCAGAATGGGTTCCTCGACAAAAACTACACGATGCCCATTCGCCAGCCTCGAAAGCAGATGCTGCGGACGCTGAAATACAAAGTCCCAGCGGAGGTGCGAAAAGGTCACGATGTCGTATGCGGCACGCATGAATTCTCCAGGTTCGGTAAAGAACAAAATAGGGGTGATACTGCGGTTTTCGAACCGCTCTGGTCGATGCGCTAGCGAGAGCAATTGTTTGGCCAAGCTGAAGAAGGATTAATCGCGTGAAGTGCTATCTTAGACAGAGCCTGCGGAGGGCCAGAAAATCGAGAGCAAGTCCGTTCCCACCGCCGACGCGCCTGTTTCCGAGCCGCTGAACACCGCCCGGCGGTTCTTCGCCAACCTCGGTCCAGGTTTGATCACCGGGGCCGCCGATGATGATCCGTCTGGCATTTCCACTTATTCGGTAACCGGAGCGGCTTTTGGCTACGCCAGCCTCTGGACGGCGCTGTTCTCTTTCCCGCTGATGGCGTCGGTCCAGCTCATGTGCGCGCGCCTGGGTCTGGTCACGGGACGGGGACTCGCGGGTGCAATCCGGGCCCGGTATTCCCGATGGGTTTTGTGGCCGGCGTGCCTGTTCTTGCTCGTAGCGAACATCTTCAACATCGCGGCCGACCTGGGGGGCATGGCGGATGCCATGCATATGGTCACGGGCGTTCCGGCTTTTGTATGGAATCCAATGTTTGCCGTCTTGATCGTCGTCCTGCTGTTTTTTGCGTCCTACCGGCTGATGGCGCGAGTTCTGAAATGGCTTACGCTGGTGCTCTTCGCTTACGTGATCACAGCGTTCCTGGCGCATCCCGACTGGGGCGTTGTGGCCCGCGCAACTTTCGTTCCGCACATCGAGTGGTCGCGCAATTATGCCGCTGTACTGGTCGGCATACTTGGAACCACCATCTCGCCCTACCTGTTTTTCTGGCAGGCTGCGCAGGAAGTGGAAGAGGAGCGTTCGCACGGCAGCATCACGCTTAAGCAGCGCCAGGGGGCGAGTGATGACGAACTCTCCGGAGCGACGGCCGATGTGCTGACGGGGATGTTCTTCTCCAACCTGGTGATGTATTTCATTATTCTGACCACAGCGGCGACGCTGCACGCTCATGGTACGACGACCATCGAAACCGCTGAGCAGGCTGCAGAGGCCCTCTCGCCGCTAGCGGGTCGGGGCGCGTACTGGTTGTTTACTCTTGGTCTGATCGGCACGGGCATGCTTGCCATCCCAGTGCTTGCGGGATCCTGCGCGTATGCAATTGCCGAAGCGGCACGCTGGGGTGGGGCGTCGCTGAACCGAAAGCCGCACCTTGCAAGGCGGTTCTATACGGTGATCGCTGCAGCGATGGTGGTGGGCCTTGGGCTGAATTTCGCCGGGCTGAATGCGGTCAAGATGCTTTTCTGGTCCGCCGTGGTCAATGGGCTTCTCGCTCCTCCCCTGGTGATTCTGGTCGTGCTTCTGACAAGCGATAAGACGGTGATGGGTAACCGCGCGAACTCGCCGGCCGCTCAGGTTCTGGGATGGGTGTGCGCCGCGGTCATGTGCGCAGCGGCTTTGGGGTTGCTCGCGACAATGTTTTAGGCGGCAAACCCACGTTTTCATTGTGCTGAAACCGCTGGCAGCGCATACTCTGAGCTATGCGGATTTTACCGGGACTAGCCGCGCTGTTTGCCTGCTGCCTGCTGGCGTCCGCGCAAACCACCTTCAATAAAGACATTTCACGCCTCATGCAGGTGAAATGCGATCAGTGCCATCAACCCGGCAAGGTCGCGCCGATGTCGCTGCTCACTTATGACGATGTCTCGACCTACGCGCAAGACATTCAACGAGTCCTGACAGCTAAATCGATGCCGCCGTGGAAACCCGTGCCTGGTTACGGCGACTTCCGGCATTCCTACGGCTTGAGCGACGCCGACAGGCAGATGTTCCTGGATTGGATTTCGAACGGTCTGGAATTGGGAGATCCGGCCGACGCGCCCGATCCGCTTCCGGTAAGCAATAGCCCGTGGGATTTGGGAACGCCCGATCTGGTATTACAGCCGCCAGTCGCTTACACGCCGGCGCGCAACAAGCCGGATACCTACCGGTGTTTCTCGATGCCGAGCGGATTAACGGCGAATACCTGGATCAAAGCCAGCCAGGCAGTGCCGGGCGCTTACCAGGAGGTTCATCACGTCCTGATCCTCCTCGATCAGAATGGGGACTCGGCCAGGCTGGATGGGGCTGACGGGCAACCGGGGTACGACTGCTTCGGCGATCTGGGCCTGGGAAACATCAGTTCTCTGCAGCAAGCGGTGGGAGCGTTGGTTGGCTCCTGGGTTCCAGGCGCGCAGGTAAATCCCCTCGACGATGGTACCGGTATCTTGATTCCGGCGAACTCGAGGATCGTGATGCAGGTACACTATCACCCCTCGGGACAGACTTCACCGGACCAGACTTCCGTCGGCCTGTACTTCTCTCCCCCGAACTCGGTAAATCATCGGCTTCTATCGTTGCCGTTGGTGAATTATAAGTTTAAGATTCCCGCAAACAACCCGAGCTATCCGGTGAGTGCTTCAACGCCAAGGATTCCGATCTCCGGGAAAATTGTTTTAGTACTTCCTCACATGCACCTGCTCGGACGGAAGACTTCACTCGACATGACAGACTCCAACGGCCAGGTCACGCCCCTCATCAGAATCGATGACTGGGATTTCAATTGGCAGGGTTCCTACATGTACTCGCAGGCAATTCCGTTTGCGGCTGGTTCGAGCCTGAGCATGACCTCCATCTACGACAACTCGGACCAGAATCCACGGAATCCAAATTCACCTATCATTCCAGTGGGATGGGGCGAGGGCACAAATGACGAAATGTGCATCACCCTTGTGGGCGTTACTCTTGACAACGAGGCGCTGCTCCCGTTCCTCCTCCTTTTCTTGTAGTACCATCTCCATCTACAATAGGGTGTAGTGCTGTCCCATCTACGTTCTCTCGAAGCCGAGAGCATTCACATCCTGAGGGAGGTCGCGGCCGAATTCGCCAATCCGGTGATGCTGTATTCCATCGGAAAGGATTCGTCCGTGATGGTTCGGCTCGCCCAAAAAGCGTTCCATCCGGGCAAGATCCCGTTTCCCCTCCTGCATATCGATACGACCTATAAGTTTCGTGAGATGATCGACTTCCGCGACCGGTTCGTGAATGAGATCGGCGTCCGATTGATCGTCCACACGAACCGGAAAGCGATCGCGGATGGCGCCAACCCGTTTCGAATCGGCACGCAAAACTGCTGCGGGTTGCTGAAAACGCGCGCCCTCTTAGATGCCCTGACCGAAGGCGGATACGACGCCGCTTTCGGCGGTGCGCGGCGCGATGAAGAGAAGTCCCGGGCCAAGGAGCGCGTGTATTCGTTTCGCGATCAACTTGGGCAGTGGGATCCCAAGAATCAGCGACCCGAGCTTTGGAATCTTTACAACAGCCGCATTCACAAAGGTGAGGGCATCCGTGTTTTCCCGCTTTCCAATTGGACCGAGCTCGACGTATGGCAATACATCGAGCAGGAAAATATTCCGATTGTGCCGCTGTATTTTGCGAAAGAGCGGGAAATGGTGGTGCGGAACGGATCTCTGCTTCCGGTTGAGCAGGATATCCCACTGATGCCGGGCGAACGTCCGCAGATGGTGATGTGCAGGATGCGGTCGCTCGGCTGCAGCCCATGCACCGGCGCGATCCGGTCCGACGCCGACACCATCGGCAAGATCATCGATGAAATGAAGCTCGTACGGCGCTCGGAACGCGAGAACCGGGTGATTGACCACGACCAGGAAGGGTCAATGGAACTCAAGAAGCGCGAAGGCTACTTTTGAACTCATCGGGTTTATTGCGGCTGTCCACAGCCGGAAGCGTGGACGACGGCAAGTCGACGCTCATCGGACGGTTACTCTACGACTCCAAGGGAGCGTACGAAGACCAGATGGCGTCGATCACGAAGTCCGGCAAGGTCGATCTGGCGTTGCTGACGGATGGCCTGCGTTCCGAGCGCGAACAGGGCATCACGATCGACGTGGCGTACCGCTACTTTTCCACGCCAAAGCGGAAGTTCATCATTGCCGACACGCCTGGTCATGAGCAATATACCCGCAACATGGCCACCGGCGCCTCGACGGCGGACCTCGCGATCATCCTGATCGATGCGCGGAACGGCGTGCTGCCGCAATCGCGCAGACATGCGTATATCGCGACGCTGCTGGGAATTCGGCACCTGGTGGTGGCGGTCAACAAGATGGACCTGATGGGCTTCGACGAAGCCGTTTTCCAGGGGATCAAGAGAGACTTCTCGGCGTTCGCGCGCCAGATCCACGCGCCGGAGCCGTACTTTCTGCCGATCGCGGCCCTGTTGGGAGATAACGTGGTGACCGGGAGCTCGAACATGCCCTGGTTCTCTGGGCCGCACCTGTTGGAGTTTCTGGAATCCGTGCAGGTGGCGGAGGAGCGGGAACGATTGCCGGCGCGGTTCCCCGTACAGTACGTCATTCGTCCGAATCTAGACTACCGGGGCTATGCGGGGCAGGTTGCGTCCGGCGTATTGCGGACCGGCGATGCCGTGCTCGCGCTACCGTCGGGACGCACCAGCCGCATCAAGCGCATAGCGACATATGATGGCGACATGGCGGAGGCATCCGCTCCGATGTCCGTTACCGTCTTGATCGAGGACGAGATCGACATCGGCCGCGGCGACATGCTGGTACCGCCGCATCAGGCTCCGCAGATTTCACGCCGGATCGATGCGACCGTCGTGTGGATGAACCAGAAGGGGCTCGAGCTCGACCGGACCTACCTTCTGAAGCACACAACCCAAACGGTGCGCGCGACCGTGAATGCTGTCCATTACCGGATCGATATGGGGTCGTTGGCGCATGAGCAGGCGACCACGCTGCACCTGAACGAAATCGGTTCGTTGGCCATCGAGACACACCGGCCGCTCTTTTTCGACCGCTACCAGGAGAACCGCGTAACGGGGGCCCTGATCCTCATTGATCCGGCGACGAACGAGACGTTGGCGGCTGGTATGATCTCCGGGCGCGCGGACGTGGAAGAGATCCGGCACACGGAACTGGAGTTTAAAGCTGAGCGCGTGACAGCGGCGGAGCGCTTGGCGCGCACCGGGCATCCGCCTGCGATGGTGGATGCGCCTGACGAGGATCTTGCGTATGAAGTGGAGCGGGAGCTGTTCGAGCGGGGCTGCTTCGTAGCGGTCATTCGGGGCGACCAGGATGCGAACGTGCTGATGGATGTGGGATTCATCGCGGTGCGCGTGAATC
>JAOAPQ010000626.1 GCA_025462965.1 Bryobacterales bacterium | reverse complement strand
GACTTGCGATTGGGCGACCTGCGCCGGGAAGTCGTGCTGGTCGATCAAACGCCTCATCTGTTCAATTCCACCCTGGCGGAAAATATTTCGTACTCGCAACCCGGTTGCACTCGCGCCGAAATAGAGGCAGCGGGAACGCAAGCGGGTCTGGACGAGCTGATCCTGCGCCTTCCCGAGGGTTACGACACGCAAACCGGGGAGCGCGGCCTGGCGCTCTCGGCCGGAGAACGGCAGCGTGTCGCGCTCGCACGCGCGCTTCTCCGCAAGCCGAGCGTTCTGGTTCTCGACGAGCCCACTTCGGCGCTCGATGCCGAAACGGAGATGATCGTCGCGGCGAACTTACGCAAGTCACTGCGCGGATGCACCGTAATCGTCATCACGCATCGCCCGGCGCTGGCTGATATCGCGGACCGCGTGCTGAACCTGAGAGACGGAAAGATATGCACGGAACTGATACCTGTGTAGGTCTCGAGCCTTTCCCCGGCGCAACCGGCCGCGGTGTTCGGGTCGGCGTGATCGATAGCGGCGTGAATGCGTCGCATCCTCATATTGGCGGCGTGGCCGGCGGCATTACCATCGGGGGAGAAGGCCAGGAATCGAACTATCTCGACCTTCTGGGCCACGGGACGGCTGTCATGGCGGCGGTGAAGGAGAAAGCGCCGGATGCGGAGTATTTCGCAGTCCGTGTGTTTTATAACTCACTTCGCACGAGCATCGACTGTTTGTTGAGCGCCATCGAGTGGTGCATCGAGCAGCGTGTCACAGTCATCAATCTCAGCCTCGGAACTTCAAACGCCGCTCACTCCAAGCGGTTCGAGCCGATGATCGCCCGGGCCGCGGAAAGCGGCGCAATCCTGGTCTCCGCCCGTGACGTGGATGGAATCGCGGCTCTCCCGGGCAGCCTGCCCAGCGTGATCGGAGTCGGTCTGAATTGGGATTGGCCGCGAGAATCGTATGGATGCCGCGAAACTTCGCAACGCATGGAATTCGTCGCCTCAGGATACCCGCGCGCCTTGCCAGGGCTCCCGCGGGAGCGAAACCTCCATGGCATCAGTTTCGCCGTCGCGAACATGACCGGCTTCGTCGTCCGCGCCTGCGAAGGCTTGCAGGACCGATCCTACAACGCTGTCTGCGCTGCGCTGTCCCTGGAGGCCGCCCGGCTCAACGTCCTGTTGAAGCCGTAACGTATACTTTCAAAACAAGATCGCTGGGCTTAGTCGGCACGTTACCGGAAGTATAGGCCGGAGCGTCATCGGTATAAGGGAACTGCCTCGGGAACGCGCGAATTCCTCCGTAGATATAACCAACCAGCGTCCGCTTGCCGGCGAACTGCCGCAAGTCGTAGATAGGAGCGTCTTCGCGGATTGTCTTCAGGCCGGTGACGGGCAGGAAGACACCGTTGCTCCCCACGTAGCCGGGAAGCCGGTTCTCGTGAACAAACTCCGTCGTCTGTTTTGCGTCCCGCACGAGCGTGCTGATGTGGTCAATCCAAGGCATGCCGTCCAGGTATCCCGTCTGCATGGATCGGTCCCCCACCTTGGGCGCCAGCTCGAACTGCCGGCTCGTGTAGTTCCAAATCCAGCGGCTGATTCCGCCGAAGAATGTCGTGTACATCCGCGAGCTGCCGGGATCGAACATCAGCAGCTTGGCGCAGGTATAGGCGCTCATTTTCTGCTCGTACGAAGTGTCCACCTTCGGCGGGGAAGCCGCGCTGAAGTAGATAGGATGGGTGAAGTTGAGTTGTTCCTTTGTGAACACGCCTCCGTAAGCCGCCGCGCCGAGCGACTTACCGTCCGGCTGAATCACCATTGCGACGTTCAGGTCCCGCCGGGCAAACTCCGGATCCTGGAACCTTTCCAGGAGTGCCACGTCGAGCTTGCCCGCGGCGGACCGGGTAATCCGCAGCTTACGGATCTCGGACAGATAAGTCTGCGAAACCTTGGGCGTCGTCTTCTCTCCAGCCGTCTCGAATGCCCGGTAACTGCCCATGAATACGTGTCCGCCCACCAGGTAGAAGAGCCCGTCATCCAATTTCAGCAACTCACCGCCGGTTGACTGCACCAGCGGTGACTTGACATAGGAAATCGTCCGGGAAAAGGTGTCCTTCCCTCGCATAACGCCTTGCACCAATGCCGGCAGACTCACGGTGGACAGAATCGGATAGGTGACCATCTCTCCCGTGGAATTTTCCCCATATCCGCCGGCAAGATAAAGAGTATCTTTGTCCTGGTAGTGCAGGAGGTTGGTCGAAAGCCACTGGTCTTTCACCGGCGCCAGCGATTCCGGAAGGTCGGCTACGGCGAGACTGTAGACCTTGGCCGGTCCTGAGACGGGCGGCTCGATAACCCAGATCTTCAGATTCGCGCGAGAGCGCGGAAAGTCTACGTCTCCCTGCCCGACGCCGTGATACCCGCCCGTACGGCCTGCGATGAAAATCCACTTACCCTCCCACTGCGCGGAGACGAACGAGTGGAGGCGCGGCGCGCCAGTAAAATCTGCACTCACATCTTCGGAAGCTTCCACCACGAAGGGCGTCCCCTTCGAAGCGGTTGCCTTCAGATCGGTGGGGGGAACTCCAAGCGCCCAGGCGGCACACACGGCCAATGCGGCTACTGAACCGAGCCGCCTGCGCTGGTATGAGAGCGTCGTCTTCAGTTTGTTTCTCCGCAGAATCAGAACGTGAAACGAGCCGTCGCCTGGATAACTCGAGGCCCGGCGCCTTCCGCGGATTGAACGTTGGAAATCGTGCCGAA
Organism: Bryobacterales bacterium; assembly: GCA_025462965.1. Classification (GTDB taxonomy): domain Bacteria; phylum Acidobacteriota; class Terriglobia; order Bryobacterales; family Bryobacteraceae; genus JALYXI01. Next base: position 660 of record JAOAPQ010000626.1, on the reverse strand, counting down.
AGCCGAGGTGTTGTAGACCGTGTTCGGCGGCGCATAGTTGACATGGTTGAACAGGTTGGCGCCCTGTGCTCCCACCTGCACGCCAATACCTTCCTTCACCTTGACGGTTTTCATGAGCGACATCGAAACGGTCTGAGTGCCGGGTCCGGTCAGGTTGCCTACGGACGAGTCCCCGAAGCGTCCGATATTGTTCTTTGGCACGGCGAACGCTGCGGGGTTCAACCAGCCGCTCGCACTCTGGTTTGCGGAATACGGAGAGACGCCGGAAACGGTGTCCGCCCGTCCACTCCCAATATAGAGAGGGAATCCCGTGCCCGAAGGGTCCGCGCCGGGCACAGTTACCGTCAGGAACGGGCCGGACTGAAAGAGCAGCACACCCGATAACTCCCAGCCGCCGATCACCCGGTTGACCAGGCCGTTAACGCCGCCCCCGGTACCTTGGCGGCCGAATGGCAGCTGGTACAGATAGGTGGCCAGGAACCGGTTGCGGCGTGAGTACGCGACGTTTCCATAGTCGATCCCGGGATGAGTCAGGTCGGAGACCAACCCACCTGCCTCGCTCGCGAACGCCGATGGATTGTAACCTTGGGCATCGGTCAGGTTCCGCGTGAAAGTATAGCTCCCCTGGAACTGAAGTCCCTTGGAGAAGCGCTTGCTCAC
>JAOAPQ010000528.1 GCA_025462965.1 Bryobacterales bacterium | reverse complement strand
GCGTGTGAACTGGCAGCCTAAATCGGAAAACATCCGTTCTATCGCGAAGGAACTGAATCTGGGATTGGGGAGCGTCCTGTTCCTCGACGACAACCCGGCCGAATGTGCCGAGGTGCGGGCTAATTGTCCGGAAGTTCTGTGTCTGGAACTTCCGGAACCGGCCCGCGTACCCGCCTTCTTGCAGCACGTCTGGGCTTTCGACTTGGCGAAAGTCACGGATGAAGACGCCGTGCGCTCACGTCATTATCAGGATAATCGCGAGCGTGCCGCGTTTGAAGCGGAAGCCCCCACCTATGCGGACTTCATCCAGGGATTGAATCTGGTTGTCGACATCGGAGAAGTGACAGTCGAGCAGCTTCCCCGGCTCGCGCAGCTCACGCAGCGCACCAACCAGTTCAATTTCACGGGCAGGATCCGGACCATGGGCGAAGTTCGAGCCCTCGTGGAGTGCCCCGAGGCAACGGCCCTTACGGTCACGGTAAAGGATCGGTTCGGCAATTACGGGTTAGTCGGAACAGTAATTTATAGAAGGTGCGCCAACGTTCTTCAGGTAGACACTTTCCTGTTAAGTTGCCGCGTACTGGGCAAGGGAGTGGAACATGCTATGCTTGCCCGGCTCGGCTTGGCCGCGACGCATCACGGCCTGGATACCGTGGAAATCCCGTTTATTCCGACGCCGAGGAATCTTCCGGCGAGTGAGTTTCTTCAGTCAGTCGGTCGCGACTTCCATGCTGACTCCGCTGATGGTTTGATTTACCGCTTCCCGGCTGACCAGGCGGCAGCGATACGCTTCGATCCGTCGATGCGCGCGGCTGCATCGGCGAAACCGGTTAGCAACTCGCAAGCTGCTGGCTTTGCGAATCCTTCCGGCAAAGGCAAACCGGCCTCCGAGCTGTTTGCATGGATTGAAAGGCACGCCTCCAGTGCGCAAGCCGTCCTGAAGGCAATCGAAGCCGAGCCGACATTTGCAGGTCCATCATGCGCGGGATACGTTGCGCCCCGAACCGAACTCGAGCAGCGAATCAGTCAGATCTGGAAGAAGCTGCTGCGGCGCGAGCCAATAGGCGTGCGCGATAACTTCTTTCAATTGGGCGGCGACTCGGTCATCGCTATGCGACTCTTCGTGAAACTTGAGAATCTGACTGGCAAGAGGCTTCCTCTAGCCACTCTGTTTGAAGCTCCTACGATTGAGTTGCTCGCGAAATTGATTGAAGACCAGGGATGGGAGCCGGCCTGGCAGTCGCTGGTGGCGATTAAGGCCGGGGGATCGAAGCCGCCGCTCTATTGTGTCCACGGAGTAGGCGGAAATATTGTCAGCTACATGGATCTGGCGAAATACCTGGAGCCGGACCAGCCGCTCTATGGGTTGCAGGCTGTGGGTCTGAACGGGAAACGACCGCGAAGGAACCTGACAGTGGAAGAGATGGCGGCCATCTATATCCAGGAAGTGTGCGCGTTTCAGCCGCGCGGCCCCTATTTGCTGGGCGGCACTTCGTTCGGTGGTCTGGTGGCCTACGAAATGGCGCAGCAACTGGTGAAAGCCGGTGAAGAAGTAGCCCTACTCGCCCTTTTTGATACTTATGGGCCCGGTTACCCCCGGTTGTTGCCGGGAACAACGGTCTGGAAAGCCAGATGGAACCATCTTCGAATGCGTTTCAATCTGCATTGGGGAAACTTGATGGCGACGGACCGCCGCGAGAGGCTTTCGTACGTTGCGGCCAAACTGGCGCGGCTCAAGACCACGGCGCGGCGTGTCATGCGCACCAGGGCGCTACTGCTGAAAGGCGCCTTCAGGGAACGCGTGAACCGCTTGTTGCGGCCGCACGTGATTCGTCAGGTCTCGAAGGCCGGACATTGGGCCGCCGGAGATTACGAGCCCAAACCTTTCAACGGGTCGATCACTTTATTCCGTGCTACTGAGCAACCGCACGGCATCCATCCCGATCCCTACCTTGGATGGGAGCCGCTGGTTCCGGCAATCAAGATTTACAACACTCCGGGTCACCATGGAGGAATCGTTCTTGAGCCTCGCGTCAAAATATTGAGCGAACAGTTAGCGGACGCATTACGCCACGCCCGAAGTCAGGCGCTACAGCCCCAAAATAACCTACCCCGGTCCGCATAAACTTTCTCTTTCCAAATTGAAGGTCGGCCTCACGTGCCTGGATCAGAAGACCGTCCTTTGACTCTGGATAGAGACTCACTTACGCGGCTGGTGGCGCCGGATTTCCGGCTGCCCGGCGGGGAGGTACATGTCTGGCGAGTGTCGCTCGATTCGCTTTTCTTCTACCACCGCAATTTTCTGAAAACACTGACGCTCGATGAGTTACTCCAGGCGCAGCGGCTACGGTCCGAGGTTGAGCAGCTGCGGTTCGTCGCCAGGCGCGGGTTCCTGCGAGTCATCCTCGGCTGTTACATGGAGGTGGCGCCGGGAGATGTCAATATTCGGTACAGCCAACATGGGAAACCACAACTCTCAAACAAAGCCAAGGGAGGCCTGCGGTTCAGCGTGGCCCACTCCGGCCATGAAGCACTTTACGCGTTCTCACACCACCGCGAAGTCGGTGTCGATATCGAGCGCTTGCGTACCGTTGAAAACGCCGCGAACGTCGTCCAAAAGAACTTCTCCGCTTTCGACGCACTGCAGTTCCAGTCAGCGCCCGCGGCGGAGCGTACGCGTGTGTTGTTCCGTCTGTGGACAAGCCATGATGCGCTGTTCAAGGCGCGCGGCGGAAAGTTGGCCGTACCAATGCTGGACTATAGCCAAGGCTGGTTACAGCAGGCGCCGCCGGCGCCCGGCAAGCCAGTCACTGACTCCAAAAACCGATGGCGTTGGCAGGGCTGGTCGATTCAGGAACTCGACCTTTCGCCGGGTTACGTAGGAGCCGTGGCAGCCCAAGGTTACGACTGGCGCTTATGCATTCTGCACTTACTGATTCCGTAAAAGAGATACACGAAGGCGGGCATTCTATGGGCGCGAAGATTTCCAACTTGTTGATTGTCTCGCATGTGCTGCATTACGAATACCGGGGACGGGTCTATGCCTATGGGCCGTACACGCGTGAGATCGACATTTGGGCCGATCTGGTTCCCGAGATCAGGATTGCCTCTCCGCTGTGCGCCGAAGAGCCTCCGAAGGACTGTCTGCCTTTCACTCGGGCCAACATCCGTCTGGTCCCGCAGCGGCGGACGGGAGGCGACACCTTCGCTGCAAAGGCGGCCCAAATACTGAAGTTACCTATGCTGGTTACCGATCTTTGCAGGGCCATGCGGCGAAGCGATGCGATTCACGTCCGCTGCCCGGGGAACCTTGGACTGCTCGGTGCGATTCTGGCGCCGTTGTTCTCACCCAGAATCATTGCGAAATACGCGGGACAGTGGAACGGCTATCATAGCGAACCGCTCAGCGTGCGACTGCAGCGGCGCATTCTGACTTCCCAGTGGTGGAGACGGGGGCTGGTTACCGTATACGGAGAATGGCCCGGTCAGCCGGGGCAAGTGGTCCCTTTCTTTACTTCCATGATGACCAGCTCTCAGGTCCGGGATTCCGCAGAGGTAGCGCTTCGTAAGTCACTCTCCACTCCGGCGAGGATCCTATTCTCAGGCAGGCTTGCGAGTTTGAAAGCAGTGGACGTACTGCTGCGCGCCCTGGCGATTCTGGCACGGCAGAACATTCCCTTCGAGCTTTCCGTTGTCGGGGATGGCCCCGAAAGACCCAACCTGGAGCGTTTGGTGCGCGAGTTGCGTATTGATGCGCAAGTCGCGTTCATGGGTGCAATCCCCTTCGATGAGGCGATGCTCTGCTATAAACGAGCTCACTTTCTGGTGCTGCCGTCAAGGCACTCCGAAGGGTGGCCCAAAGTTCTGGC
>JAOAPQ010000526.1 GCA_025462965.1 Bryobacterales bacterium | reverse complement strand
TCGGAACGGAAGGCGTACTTGCAACACCCGCTCGCGATGCCGTTCTTCATTGAGGTTCCGGACGCGGGCGAGCAGTAAATCATGTAGCGAAATCATTCCGGCCAGTTGCCCGTTATCGCCGTTGACGACCGGAAGGCGTGTGAGGCCGGTCTCGGCCATACGAAAGACGACGACGCGCAACGGTTCATCAGGATGAGCGACGACGGGTTCTCTCAGCACATCAGCTAGAAAAGCCCCCACGACCGACGATTCCGTGAGTTCACGCAATTGCTTGCGGGTAACCACACCCTTCAGCCGTCTTTCGCGATCCACCACTGGATAGAGATGCTGTCCGCGGTGTGCAGGCTCGCGAACCAGGGTGTGCCGCAGATCCTCTATCATCGCGTCAGCCGGAAGCGCGACAAGCTTCGTTCGCATAACCTCTCGTACGAACAGAATCTCAAGCGGATCGGTCGCGTACTCGCGCGTTATGTGAAATCCTCTCCGCGCGACTTTTTCTGTCAATATGGAGCGCTTCAGCAGCAGCACGGTGGTTGCATGCGCCAGCATTGCCGCCACCAGCAATGGAAGCAGCACATTAATGTCATGGGTTAGCTCGAGCGAAAAGAGAATCGCCGTAAACGGCGCTCTCATAGTACCTCCCAGGATCGCTCCCATGCTGACCAGAGGCCAAAAGCCAGCGCCTTCGTTCGGCAGGAACATCGCTTCCACGCCGCCTAACGCCGCGCCCATCATCAGGAGAGGCGCCAACACGCCGCCAGACGTTCCCGATCCCAACGAAATCACCCAGATTGCCGATTTGACCAACAGCACACCAGCGATCACCGCGCGAGGCACATCGCCTTGCAGCAGAGACTGGATCGTGTCGTAACCAACGCCAAGTGCCTGCGGGAAAATCAAGCCGCCCAATCCGACTGCCAGGCCGCCGATCGCAGGCCACCACTTCCAATGGATTGGCAGCTTCATGAACGAGTCTTCGGCCGCATATACACCAATCGTCAACAGCGATGAGAGGCCACCTGCCAGCAGGCCGGCGATGACACACCCCAGAAGGCCTTGCGGGCCGATAAAAATTGCATGCTGTGGCACTGGGAAGATTGGGCCCAGCCCGAGAATATACCGCCGCGCCGCCCCCGCGGTCGCGCTCGCCAGAGCCACTGGGATCGCACTCCGCGGCTTCCATTCGAACAGCAACAACTCAACCGCGAGGAGCACCGCCGCGATCGGCGTCGCGAATGTGGCGGACATCCCCGCAGCTGCACCCGCAACAAGCAACGTTTTTCGTTCCGCCGCAGTGAGGTGAGAGAGCTGCGAGATGACGGATCCGATCGCGCCACCCGTCATGATGATCGGGCCTTCGGCACCAAACGGACCGCCCGATCCGATCGATATCGCAGCCGAAAGAGGCTTGAGAACGGCGAGCCGCGGCTGCACCTTGCTTCCATTAATCAGAATGGATTCGAGCGCTTCCGGAATGCCGTGACCGCGGATGCGTTCGGAGCCATATCGCGCCATAAACCCGATGACGAGACCACCCGCTACGGGGATCAGCAATGCGACCCAGCCGAGGTGGTTTCCCGCTGGAGACACAAGCACTGTGCTCAGCCGCCCGTAATAGAAGGCATTCGTGAAAAGAGCAATGAGGCGAAGCAAGGCCCATGCGACGAACGTGCTCAAGATGCCGATACCGATCGCCAATAGCGAAATCGGAACCACGCGCACCGTGGTGGTGAAGTCACCCAACTTTCCCGAATTGTCGTGGTGGTTGTTGTTGCTCACGATGCTGCTGTCCTCCTGCTCTGCCTCAGCACGGAATTCAGGGCTTTCGCCAACTCGGGGCCGGAACGTTCCAGTTCGGTTCGGTGCGTCAGCGCGAGCTTGCGCAGAATCGCGCGGCCAGCCGGCGTCAGCCGGACCCATACCTCGCGTTTATCCTGAGTTCCGGGGTGTCTCGCGATCGCCCCTGCCTTTTCCAGCCGGTCTATCAGTTCTACAGCACTGTGATGCTGAATGAACAACCTTGAGGCAATCTCTCGAATAGTGGGTTTTGTTTCTTCCGGCAAGCCATGCACGGCAAGAAGCAGTTGGTGTTGCTGCGCTTCAATGCCGTGTTCTTTCGCTGTCACTTCGCTGAAATAAAGAAACTGTCGGATCTGTCTGCGGAACTCGGCCAGATCACGGTATTGATCATAAGATAAGTCGTTGTCTGCCTCCATAATTTTCTATCGTATCACGATATATTTGGATGGCAGATGGTACTAGCAACTGAACGTCGAACCACTCCCACTCGTAAATCCCCCAGCCGCGAGCTCGAAGCGGCCCGTACGCAACAGCGCACTGGATGCGTATCGCGGCTTCTTCACGTTGCTCATCATGGCGGAAGTGCTCGAATTGGCGAGAGTCGCTCGCGCGTTCCCTGGGAACTTACGGGGGAGTTTGGCGAAACCGGTTGTTACTCCGGATGACACCGCGATTGCGGAAATGAAAATGAAGAACCTGTTGCCCACCACTGGCGACCCGACAAAACTGTCAACGGGCGTGCTCAACTCAGTCCCCGGTAATATGAGCGGCGGCGCGGCGGGAACGATCAATCGGGTTCTGCAGGGCCTGACCGGGAAGCAACCGGACCAGCAACAAAATCAGGATCAAAATCAGCAGCAGCTGGATCAGCTCAAGTCTATCTTTGGTTCCGGTAAAAAGAAGAAGACAGGGCAGTAGTTCATGTTATAGCTCAGACTTGATCTTGCAGCTTCAACTCTTCGGGAGGAATCGAGCCCGGCACACCCAAGTTCCGGAGGGGCGGTCAGGCCGACAACGAATTCGCCGAGCATGGTCGGCCGATCCTGGTCGTATGATTGTGGAGGAGAGGTATCTTAATGTGCTCAAGTCTCTCGCGCTGCGCCAGCCTTGGTGTTCTTGCGTTTTCACTTTCAGCTCTTCCCGCCCTGGCACATCATGGCTGGGCCGGGAACTCCGACGAGGAATTCGAACTGACAGGAACTGTCACTACCGGTGTCAGCCTTGCTGGGCCTCACGCCACGATGAAAATACTCTCAAATGGCGACATCTGGGATATCACGCTGGCCCCACCGGCCCGGACCGAGCGGGCCGGCTTGAAGGAAGGGACCATTCCGGTGGGCGCTGCGGTTATGATCCATGGCCATCGCAACAAGGACCCAAAACGCCTGGAGATCAAGACTGAACGGGTAACCTGGAACGGCCGCACGTTCAACGTTTATCCTGACCGCAAATAGCTGAACCGGAGGACCATCTTGTACGAATTCATGGCGTGGCTCCAGAGTTCCGCCCTGGGTCACGCCATGCGCGAATCGGGTGTGTGGACATACGGCCTCGTGAACCTCGTCCATATCCTCGGCGTGGCCTCCCTCTTCGGAGCCATTCTTGTCCTCGATCTGCGGCTCCTGGGTCTCTGGCGAAAGGTCGCCCTCGCTGCAATCAGCGAGCCTGTGGTGCCCGTTGCCACCATGGGCTTCGTCATCGCGGTGATCAGTGGCGTTTGTCTGCTCGCGACCAAGGCGACGGATTACGTCAGCAATCCTTTTCTCTACATCAAATTCCCCGCAATATTCCTCGGCCTTCTGAATGTGATCGTCCTCAGTTCTTGGTCGGCCTGGAAGGAGCATAAGGTGCGGGAGCTTTCTCGGCGGGAACAGTCGAGGTTGGCGGTGTTTGGTGGAATATCACTTATCTGCTGGATTACCGCGATCACGGCCGGCCGAATGATCGCGTACTGGTGAATCCATGCTCATTACGAATCCTGCTGTAGACTGCGGTGGCGCGCGGGTTGACTGGGTGACTACCCTGGTTTCCCGGAAGGCCGTTTTGTGAGGCACCTCTACGCATTGGCGACTCTCGCGCATGCGGAAGGCGTCGCCAGACCCCGACGGCGTTATGGTTCTAGATCCCTGAAAGTATCTTCCGCTTGATGCCACCTGCAGATTCTGGCCGGAGAGATGAACCAGATCGAGTTGTACCCTTCCGTCGGTAAGTATATTCCCGTATGAATTCGGTGCAGCACGTTCGGATTCACCTCCAGCGCCCGCGCCGCTTTGCCAATCGACTCCGCTTTTCCAGCCCCTCGACTGAAACGTTCCGGTTTCGGACTACGTAACGGGCAATCAGGGCAGCAGTCCTCCCCAAGCCGTGGTTTCCGCCCCGGGACTGATCGCGGGAATCACGCAGGTGAATGTCGCACTTCCGGCAAGTCTTCCGTCGGGATTGAGCGCGGATACAAAAAGCCTCACGGTCAGCATTGTAGCGGCGCAGGCTCCGGTGTATGTGACGCAGTAGTGGATGTGCCATTCATGATCTGTCGTTAATAACCGGCCAATGGCAATGGCGCGAGCAACTAGCGGCTTCGCTCCCGCAGCGCGGGTTTGGGCTGTCATTTTTCTTTTCGTTCGCTCTAGGATCCCAAAATCCGTAATATTTGCTTCTATCACGCGCGCCCCACGAATTGCCCCTATTCAAGGAGCGGCGGCCGAAGTTAACGGGCATCGTTCGCCACCGATGCCCGACAAGAGCTCCCCCCACAACCGGCCGGGTGAAACGTGAAGTACAATGCCTAGCAATCCATGCAGGCGAACGTTGAACCTCTTCCACTCGCAATTCCCCCGGCCGCGAGCTTGAAGCCGCTCGTACGCAACAGCGCACTGGATGCGTATCGCGGCTTCGTCATGCTGCTCATGATGGCGGAAGTGCTTGAATTGGCCAGAGTCGCTCGCGCGTTCCCTGGCAACTGGTTTTGGAGCATTCTGGCCTATAACCAGACACACGTCGAATGGGCCGGCTGCTCGCTCCACGACTTAATCCAGCCCTCATTTTCCTTTCTCGTGGGAGCCGCGCTCCCTTACTCCATCGCGAGTCGCCTGGCGAAGGGGGGAACACTCCGGGTCATGTTCCCACACGCGCTGTGGCGGTCCTTTCTGCTCATTGCGCTGGGAATTTTTCTGCGCTCCACGCACAGCGCGCAAACGAACTTTACCTTCGAAGACACGCTCACCCAAATCGGACTTGGCTATCCTTTACTCTTCCTGCTCGGCTTCCGGTCCGCGCGAGTCCAGTGGATTGCGTTCGGGGCGATCCTCGCGGGTTACTGGCTCGCCTGGGCGCTGTACCCGATAGTTCCATCCGCGGATTCCGCGCATGCCTTGACTGGATTCCTGGCGCATTGGAACAAGAACGCCAACCTCGGCGCGTCGTTCGACCAATGGTTCCTGAATCTATTTCCGCGCGGCAAGCCGTTTGTCGCGAACAGCGGTGGTTATCTCACTCTCAGCTTCATCCCGACCCTTGCAACGATGATCCTCGGGCTCATCGCCGGCCGGTGGTTGCGAGGGGAGACGCCGCGCCCGGGCGTGCCGCTCGCGAAGTTAATGACGGCCGGCCTTATCGGGATCGCCGCCGGTCTGGCCCTCCATGGCCTCGGCATCTGTCCTATCGTCAAACGCATCTGGACGCCCGCCTGGACCCTCTTCAGCGGCGGCGCCTGCTTGCTGTTGCTCGCGCTGTTCAGCTGGGTGGTTGACGTCAAACGTCAGTCCGGGCTGGCATTCCCGCTCGTCGTCGTCGGCATGAACTCCATTGCGGCATACCTCATCGCTCATCTGTTCCAGCGCTTCATCGAGGATTCCTTCCACATCCACTTTGGCCCCGGCGTCTTTCGTGCTTTCGGGGACGGCTTGGAACCGCTCCTCAACGGTTTGGCGGTTCTCACCTGCTACTGGCTGATTCTGTTCTGGATGTTTCGGCGAAAGCTGTTTCTGCGAATCTGAGCTGCGAGCCGATCTCTAAACGCACTTCCCCTGTTTGTTCGACCATTCGAGCTGCACTGTCCACTGCCCGACTTTCTTCGTCTTCCAGGCGCAGATGTCGCCGATTTCGCCGTTCATGTCGTCATACCAACCCTGACCTGGGACCGCGTCCGTGATGGCCTCACACAGTTCGTGTGAAGAGGTGGAAGTCAGCGCATCCTCGACCGATAGGCCGCCCGTGCAGCCCTGGCAATTCGGATACGGCATCGCGGCATAAAACAATTGACCGCCGATGGCGTCGTGATACCCGCAGAAGGCCTGGCATGACCGGCTTCCGCCCTGCACAACGGCCGACCCCGGCGGCGTGTACACGAAGTACAGCGTGTTCACGTCCGGCTGCGGGAACGCCGAATTTGCCGCCACGTTGTGCTGCAGCAGCGTGCGAATCGCCGTGTCGGTTATCGACTTCGGCGGCGCCGGGGTTGTGATGTTTGTGGTCCCGATCAGCGACCCGTGACCGATCGTGTATTGCGGCACACTGTACTCACCCAGTTGGTCGATCAGCGAGCTGGTTACGATCGCCGTAAAGAAGCCATTGATCTGTTTCGCGAGAGAGGCCTGCGCGTTCACCCACGCCGAGCCCCAGAAGACCGTGAACACCTTGACGCGGGCCATCAACGGACCTCCGCGGTACGTGAGTTGCGGAGTAGCTGCAATGCCTGCGTGCGGGAGATTCCGCGTCAATTCCTCGGGAACGTGCAAAGGAACGATGCGGATCGGATCGTGATAATGAGGAACTACACCCTGTTCAGGCAGGGACGGTTTTGCGGTTGTATCAGCCATCGGGCTCCTTCCTGACCGACAGTATAGAACGGGTTTGACGCATCGCCCTGACGCGTGAGGCACAGAGTGGGAAGGACGTTATCACCAGATATCCGCGATTCGCCGCAGAATGGAGATATGAGCTGGCTGTACAGGCGAAGATTTGCGACGATTCTGGCCTCAATGGGTCTGGGGACCGGGCCAAATATTTGGGCCGCGGGACAAGGAAAGGCGCAAGGAGGAGGAAGCGGCGGAACCAGAGATCCTGAAGTGCTTCGACTATCACGAAATGGATGGATGCCGAACAACGAGCATTTGCCCGTACTTCTGTATCGAAGCGCTCTCCAGGTAAGCAACGCAGACCCAGCAGCTCGCTTTGAGCAAGTCTTTGGTCGGAACGGATGGCCACCCCAGTGGCGAAACGGCGTGTATGACTTCCATCATTACCATTCGACCGCCCATGAGGTGCTGGGTTTCGCTGCCGGGTCGGCAAGGTTAATGTTGGGCGGCGAGAACGGACACGAGATAACGATTCACGCCGGAGATGTTGCTGTATTGCCGACGGGCACCGGACACTGCCGGTTAGAGGCGACCGAAGACTTTCTCGTAGTCGGAGCCTATCCCCCTGGACAGAACTGGGATATTTGCAAGGCGCCGCCAGATGGACGCGCATTAGAGCGGATGGCGAAGTTGCCGTTTCCGTCCTCGGATCCCATTTCAGGCGCAGATGGACCGCTGGTTCGTTTATGGCACGCGTAGAGTAACTGCAGAGCAGATCTCCGTTGGATCCGGTGCAACAGGTCTGATGGACTGGCGAGGTGGACCTGGTCTTGTCAGCCGCTTCCAACGACGATCGCCGCCGTCGCCAGAAGCAGCGCCGGAGGCATCACAAATACACCGGCTTTCAGGAATGTCCATGCGCTCACGTGCTCACCTTCACGCCTCAGAGCGATCAGCCAAAGGACAGTGGCTAAAGATCCTGTGACCGAAAGATTCGGGCCGAGATCGACGCCTACGAGGATCGCATGCCGGATGTGATCCGGGGAAGAGATGCCCTGAAGGGCACTGCCCGTAAGCAGACCGGAAGGCAGGTTGTTCATGATGTTCGATAGAACGGCAACACCGAACGATGCGGAGAGCGATCCGGCGAGAGGCGGAAGTCCAGAGACACCGTGGATCGCCGCTCTGATTCCCCGGAGAGCGCCGGCGTTGTCAAGCGCCTCAACGAGGACGAACAGCCCCGCGACCAATGGCAGTACACTCCAGGAGACAGCTCGAGCAACGGCAGTAATCGCTTTAGCGTTCGCGCGAGTGGCTAAAAGAACGGCTGCTACTGCTGCTACGAATGTCGGAAGGCCAAGGTCCATTCCCAGCGCGGACGCCGAAATGAGAACTGCTCCGGCCATTCCAATGCCCCAGGCGGCACGCAGTCCCTCAGTTGAAAGCTCCGGAACTTCGACACCATCTTCCGTCTTGCCCTTTAGAGCGTCCCTTGAAATCAACCTCAGCATCAGGAAAGTAACTGCGATGGATATCAGTGACGGCAAGAGGAACACCTTCAACCAAGGAATGAGGGGCGGAAGCTGCTTTCCATAGACCACCAGGTTCGCGGGATTTGAGATCGGCAGCACGAAGCTCGCTGCGTTCGCGATGAAAGCGCAGCTCAGGAGGTACGGAAGTGCTGCTGTCTTAGCCTTTTTCACCGCCGCATACACGGCAGGCGTCAGAACCACTGCGGTGGCATCGTTTGACAGAAAGACCGTGACGAGAATTCCAACAGCGTACACCAGCGCGAACAGCCTGGTGCGCGAACCCCGTGCCGCCCGCACGGCATGGCTTGCGAGCCAATCGAAAACCCCTTCACGACGCGCCAGCTCCGAAAGGAACATCATCCCCGCAAGGAAAAGGTAGACGTCCGTTCCTTTTCCGATCGCTCTCCAAGCCGACTCTGGTGATAACAGCCGGCACAAGACCAACAGGACAGCGCCCAAGCATGCCCATACAGCCTCGGGCCAATCCCGAGGCCGAAATAGAATGCCGGCGATCATGCCCGCGGCGATCGACCATGTGAGGACAGCGCTCATCCTTCACTCTTTGAAGCCTTGTTCAAGTGTCTACGGGAAGGCCAAGCGCCGAAGGCGTTCTCATAATCGACGGTTTTTCGGGGGCCGCCACGGTATTTGCCGTCCTGCCTCACGGGTTCTGGAACCGACAGTAAAAACACCGCGGCACCGATTGCTGTAAGTCCGGCGAACGAATAGAACGTCAGCCGGAAGCCGAGATGCTGCACGAAAACTCCCGAGAGCAGCGGCCCGGCAACACCTCCGACGGTGAGCGCCGTTGCAAACAAGCCCATGAGCGTATTGAAGCGGCCTTTGCCGCGCGTGAGATCCGCCGCCATCGCGACGATGGCAACGCCGTAAATGCCGGCCCCGATTCCATACAGGCCTTGCAACTCGACGACAGATGCCGGACTGCTTACGAGCGAATAAGCAAAATTGCGGACCGGCAAAACCAGAAACGCCGCGGCCATGACGGGCTTCCGCCCCCTGGTATCGCAGAGCCTGGCAGCGGCGAGCGCCACGGGAAGCAGAATTGGCGCGTTCGCGAGGTGAAATGCGAAGACGGAAATGAACAGAAGGAGAACCGTTCGATCGCGAAACAATTCCGTCCACTTCACTTGCTTGTCCTGATCGCGTGTTAACCCAGTCGCGATCTTTTCATCCAGATCCTGCTCGTGTATGAGCAGAAGGGATACGGCGGCGAAGAGTGAGCTTACGCCGACCGAGTAGAAGACCGAATTCGGCCCGAGCGTGGACATCAGCGCCATTGCCGACAGCGCGGCGATGATGTTGCCGGCATGATTCCAGCCCTGGTTTGCTCCCATCGTCCGATTCAGCATCTTGTGCCCCGCCAACCCGAGCGCGAGAGCGCCGAGCAGCGGAACGCAAAAGCTCTGCGCCGCGCTGGACACGAACAGTAGGGAATCGATCGGGAGGTCAGCGTGCGGAATATGAGGGATGACAATGAAACAGGCCCGGTAATTAACGACATGGCGGCGAATAAGAAGTCGCCGCCGGGATATTCGATCGGTCAACCAACCGGCTAGACCCTGAAGGAACAAGGTCCGCAGTCCGGCTGCGGCAGTGGCCACGCCGAGCGCATCGTAGCTCCAACCCAAGCCTTTCAGGTACACGTTCACGACGGGAGGGATGACGCCGACCATCTCGGCTTGAAAAAAGTTCGCGGCGTTCAATCCAAGGTAGCTGCGTCCTGGCGCCGCTTCCTTCGTTTCAGCTTCTGCGTGTCGCTTCCGCTTTCCTGACATCGGCCTCCGCAAACGTTGGACATCCCACCTGTGAAGTTTGCAATCGAGCGGCCATGAGATGAAGGTTGAATTGCCGATCAACAACTCGAAAAAGAATTGGCTGTGGCGTCGTGCGCGCACTCGTTGGACGGCTGAGTGACACGAGTGTCGACGAGAGGTCGGTTGCTCCCGGATGTCGCCTGGGTCTTGCCCAGCGTTTACCGGTGTGTGCGCTCCACGCGCATTGACACCGTATCTGTAAAAGGCGGGCGGCTGACTGAATACTGGCAACGTGTAGGATACTTTCACTAACTCCGGCATTCTACATCCGGGCTGCCGCCCGATAGCGGGGTTGCTGCCACTCCGAGCCCCAAAACACCGTGAGTTTCGGGCGAGTTATCGAAGGCGATAGGATCGAATCTCGATTCTACTCGTGAATCAGCGTTTGATATCAGATCTCCCAAAATGCTACAAAGGAGGTACTCAACGAAGAGGACAGACCCCTCTGAGAGGTTCTCTCGAAAAGGAAGTTCGAAGCTGAACAGGCCCAAGTAGAGAGGAACGTAAGGCGCGACGACACCGCGCGAATCGAGCGCCGGTGGTGAGCCGGAAGCTGGATGGCACCGCCGCAGATCGTGGTTCCAGCAAATTCCGTCCTGAGGGATTGCACGGTCACTACGGCAGCGCGACGTATCTTCATCGAAAACATTTCCGAATTCATACCTGGGGAGGTCCGGCTCAAAGGCTGGATATACCGGCTCCGCATCCTTGGCAAGACGGCCTTCGTGATTCTGCGCGACTGCAGCGGCGAGGCGCAGTGTGTTATCGCCTCAGAGGCGCTAGGGGATCATAAGCTCAAAGTCGAGGATGTCGCCGAAATTTTGGGCAGTGTTCGAGCTGAACCGCGATCGAAGACTGGTTGTGAGGTGGACATCTCCGAGATTCGTGTGCTGAACCGGGCCGGGCAAAGGTTGCCCTTCCAATCCGCGGCACAGGCGGAATCGGTTGGTTTAGAGACGCTGATTCAATACCGGCCATTATCGCTTCGGACCGAAGCCGTGGGTGACATCTTTCGCATGCAGGCTGCGCTCCTCGCCTCTTTTCGCGATGCGCTCAACCGCCGCCGATTTACAGAAATCGTGACATCGAAGATCGTCTCCGGTGGGACAGAGGGGGGCAGCAATCTTTTTGAAATCAAATACTTTGACCGCGTAGCGTACCTCGCGCAGAGTCCGCAATTCTACAAGGAACATGGCGTGGCCGGGTTGGAGCGCGTCTATGAGACCGCTCACGTTTATCGCGCGGAGCCACACGCTTCGAGCCGCCACTTGACGGAGTACTATTCGCTTGACGTCGAGTTCGGCTTTATCGACGGGCCGGAGGATGTGGTTCAATTCGAGCGCGAACTGCTCACGGACATATTCGAGAACCTCAACCAGAAGTATGGGGACGTGATCAAGAAATATCGAGCAGATTTGCTTCCGTCGATGCTCGGGGTCGCCTGTTGGGAGTTCGATGCATGCCTGGAAATGCTGCGCTCCGAGTTTGGACGCACTGACTTGGAAGACGATCTTGATCCGGAGGCGGAGCGGCAGCTTTGCCAACGAGCCGCGCGAGAGACCGGGATTCCTGCGGTGTTTGTGCTCGGCTTCCCGTTGGCGGCCCGGCCGTTTTACACGGCTCCGCGGGGATCGAGCGGTGCAGCCAGCAGTTTCGATCTGTTGTTCCAAGGACTGGAGATCACAACCGGTGGGCAACGGCTACATCTCCGCGAGGATTTGGAGGCGGCTTTGCGCTCCAGGTCCATTGAGCCTGCCAACTTCGAGAGCCACCTGGCGATGTTCGATTTGGGAATGCCGCCGCACGGCGGATTCGCGATCGGACTTGAACGCCTAACCTGCCAAGTGCTCAACCTTCAGAATGTGCGCCAAGCCGTCCTGTATCCCCGGGATCGATATAAACTCACGCCCTAGCTTAGCTAGCCAGCGCTGGCTAGACTAAGAACGATCATGCACTGGTGGTCCCGAACCTAGCTGGCGCCGGGACTGGTCGCCAAGCGTAAAGCATCAATGGTCCTGCCTTGATTCGCCGAGCGATAGCCGGTTCCGTGAATGTTCTCCGCGATGAATTTCAGGGCGGCTTCGTTGTTTCGGGTCACAAAGGCAGTCCAGTCACCTTCCGGATCAAACTCGTAGCCGCTGAAGTTTTCAACTCCAAGGCCATTTTCCGGGACGCGGAATATTTCGACTCCCAAAACGGCGATTAGATGTCTGCTCGCGAACTGGATCGCCTGCTCTACTTCCGGAAAGGGGATGATCCATTCGGTATCGGCAGGGGTACGAGTCGCTGCATCAGTAATCTCGCCGGGAAGAATCTTTTCAAAGTCCCCCCATCGTCGCCAATTTACCATTACGACGCCGGGCTGCCGCCCGATACCGCGGCTGCTCCTTCGCGAAGCTATCGAACTCGCATTCAGTGCTTGATTCTAGGAGCGCTTATACGAGATTCGCCAGATCGTTTTCCCGCCGTCCTCCGAGAGAAGCATGCTGCCGTCGCGCAATTGAAGCAGGCCGACGGGGCGGCCCCATACTTCCTTCGAATCGGGTGCGAGCATGAAGCCCGTGAGGAAGTCGCGCGTAGGGCCGGACGGCTTGCCGTTCTTGAAGGGAACGAACGTCAGGGAATAACCGATGCGCTGGGCGCGATTCGATGAACCGTGATTCGCCAGGAAGGCGCCCCCTCGGTACTCAGCCGGAAACTGCTTGCCGGTGTAGAAAATAAAATCGAGCACGGC
>JAOAPQ010000495.1 GCA_025462965.1 Bryobacterales bacterium | reverse complement strand
CAGTTCCTATGGTAGTCACGGTTGCAACTCGAAGGCCAGCGATGATGGATGGCGCGGCGAGCGGAAGTTCCACTTCCCGGAGCACCTGGCGCGGGGTCATCCCCATGGCGACGGCGGATTCGCGAATCGCCGGTTCAATACCCGTGATACCCACGATCGTGTTGCGAAGAATCGGGAGCAGCGCATAGAGCACCAGGGCGACAATCGCCGTGCGCTTACCAATGCCGCCGATCAGCGGCATGGGGATGAGGAAGCCGAACAACGCGAGGCTGGGGATCGTTTGCAGAACGTTCACCACCGCGACCACCGGCCTGCGCATGGATTCGGCGCGCGCAAGCCACACACCGGCCGGCACGGCGATCGCGGCGGCGATGGCCACGGAAACAGCGACCAGAAAGATGTGTTCGAGTGAAAGGTCGAGCGCTTCGCGGGCGAGATCAGCCCACATCCTGGAGGACCTCCAGGAACGCCTTGGCTTCGGGCGTGTCGGCGCGCTGGAAGCCGGCGGGCGTGGCGAGGACATCCAGTTTCCCGTCGAGGAGCAGCGCGATGCGGGAGCCGAGTGCGAGAGCTTCCCGGACGTCGTGGGTGACGAAGATGGCCGTCGTATTGAGAGTCTTGCGAAGTTCGCGGAACTGGCGCTGGAGATCGAGGCGCGTCACCGGGTCGAGGGCCCCGAAGGGTTCGTCGAGGAGCAGGATGGGAGGGTCGGCCGCGAGCGCACGGGCGACGCCGACGCGTTGACGCTGCCCGCCTGAGAGCGAGCGCGGGTACCTCGCGGCGTAATCGGCTAGGCCGACGCGGGTAAGCATTTCGGCGACGCGGGCGGAGATCTTGTCCGGCGGCCAACCAGCCAGGCGCGGCGGAAGCGCGACGTTTTTTTCCACGGTGAAGTGGGGGAACAGACCGGCTTCCTGGATGACGTAACCGATGCGGCGCTTGAGTTCGACGGGGTTCCACGCCGTGGTCGGTCTGCCTTCGACCAGGACTTCGCCGGAGGTGGGGAAGAGCAAGCCGTTGACGAGCTTCAGCGCGGTGGTCTTTCCGGAGCCGCTGCGGCCCAGGAGGATGAGGGTTTCGCCCGGCTCAATCGCAAGAGAAAAATTCTGGAGGATCCGTTTGCCGGCTATTTCGTAGGCGACGTTGGCGAATTCAACGATGGGTGTCATGGTGGGCAGGCCACTGACATGGCGCTACCCCACCCGGAGGAGGGCTTCGGCGAACGGCCATTCTTTGTCAACCCATTCCGCGCGGAGGGTGAAGCCGGTCTGGACAGCCAGATCGGCGACTTCGGAACGGCGGAACTTGTAAGAGCTTTCGGTCCAGATGGTCTCGCCCCGTTCGAAGCGGATCGTGCGATCGATGGCGGCAATGCGCACGGTCTGCGCGACGCGCGAGCGGAGGTGCATTTCGATGCGCGATTCCTCGTCGTTGTAGCGCGCTTCATGTTCGAACTGGCGCACGGAGAACTCGCCGCCGAGTTCGCGATTGATCCGGGCGAGCAAATTGAGATTGAAGGCGGCGGTGACGCGAAGCGAATCGTCGTAGGCGGCCAGCATTCGCGGCAGGGCTTTTACCAGATCGACCCCCAGGAGCAGGGCGTCTCCGTGGCGAAGGATGGAGCGGACGTCCCGCATAAACCGCCGGGCGGGTTCGAAATCGAAATTCCCGATGGAGCTGCCGAGGAACAGGACGAGCAGCGATTCGTGGGCAGAGCGTCGAGAGGCAGCGGCTTCGAGCCCCTGGAGATAAGTAGCGTGCAGCGGTTCGATTTCCACCCCAGGGATGCCATCCAGCGCCAACCTGCACTTTTCGAGCGCCGTGGGGGAGATATCGATCGGATGGTATTTCAGCGGGTGCCGGCCGGCGAACGCCTGAAGTATGTGACGGGTTTTCGAGCCGGTACCACTGCCGAGCTCCGCGACTGCGACGGGGCCGGGCAGAGCCTGTGCAATTTCGGCGGAATGCCGTTCGAGCAGGCGTGAATCGGCTCGCGTAAGGCCGTATTCGGGCAGCACGGTTATGGCGTCGAAGAGGATGGAACCGAGTTCGTCATAAAGGTACTTGGATAAAAGCTCTTTTTGGCCGGATTTCGTAAGGCCGAGCGCTACATCGCGGGCGAAGGCCAAGTCATAGGTAAGGTCGAGCGCAGGAAAGGACATGTCAATTTTGGACAACGCGGAACGTGCCATAAACGTAGGGGTATTCTGGACGGAACCAATTCCGGAGCGAGCGGCGGATCAGCTCGTCCGCGGTGCGCGGAGACGCGCCTTTCATGACGTAATGCTTGTCATCGAAAAAGTTTGCGGAATAGCCTGGATAGGTCGGACTGGGCGCGAACCCTTCAAAAGGGGCGAAGAGTGAGGAGGTCCACTCCCAGCCATTGCCGACGGTCTGCGAAACGCCAAAGGCGCTGTCACCGGCCGGGGAAGCACTGACCGGGATAGGATCCCAGCGCCGATACCCATAGTTTCCGCGGGCGCCGTTGGAGGCCCCCCAGGGAAGCAGCCGTTCGGTCCCGTCGGGAACGCCGTAAGCTGCCCGGTGGTATTGCGCTTCGGTGGGCAGCGCGAGGCCGCGCCACGCGGCATACGCCGCGGCCTGCTCCCAGGTGACGTATACGGGCCAATCGTGGGGGAGTGGAACATTTTGGAACATCCCGCGCTGGAACCATGCGTCATTCTGCCGGAGCCAGTAGTGAGGAACAGGGCCGCCTTCGCGGACGAACGCAAGATATTCGCCGTTGGTGACTTTGTACCGGCCGATGGCGAAGCCGGGAATATTTACCTGGAATTCGCGGTATTCGTTATCCCATCCGAAACCGGCGGCGTCCTCGCGGCGGCCGAGCGTGGCCTGGCCTTCGGGAATCGCGATCATTTCGGGCCGCGCGGGAGGATGTTCGATGAGGGGATCCATGTGGCCGCGTTTCTTCGACGCCTCCAGGTTATGCAGGATGTAGGCGAACGTTTCCGCGTGCATGTGCCGGTGCTCGATCATCATTTGTACGATGTCGACAGGCGCGTGGATGAGTTCGCGGTCAACGATCTCCCGCACCCCGCGACAAAACGCGGACACCTCGGAGACTGAGGGCCAATCGGAGGGGCTGTCGCTCGGAAGCTGGCCGGGTTCGGGATCGATTCCAAAGGCAAATAGATTGTCAAAGCTGGAATTAGGGGAGGCGGCGGTCATGCCGGTCTGCTTCAACTGGTTCCAATCGAACGCTTCCAGATGGCCTAAATAGAAGATAATACGGTGCCTCTCCGGGATGGGACGGTCATAAAGCGCTGAGGGATCAACGCATTGGAATAGCGAGTCGGTAGTGGCGCGCGCTTGCGCGAGACCGCTGGCCTGTGTGGTCAGTAGAGTCTCCATTGAGCATTCTCAATGTAGCAATTTCGCGGCCTAATTGGAGAAAAACCGCCCCCAATCGGCTACGTCCGGGGGGCTTTTTGCACAGCACGCATCACCCGACGGGTATTGCCGCCGTAAATTTTGAGGATATCCTCGGCCGAATATCCTTTTTCCAGGAGAGCTCGCGTCAGGTTCGGGAATTTCGAGACGTCGTCGAGACCGGCGGGCGTGCAGTTCACGCCATCGAAATCGCTGCCGATGCCCACGGCGCCGATACCCGCGATCCGCCGGACAT
>JAOAPQ010000476.1 GCA_025462965.1 Bryobacterales bacterium | reverse complement strand
CCGGGCGTGCCGCCATTCATCGCGGCGTTCTGCAATGCGATCTTTGCAGCGACAGGCACACGCATCCGGGATCTGCCTGTCGGAAAACAGAAACTCGTTTGAAGGCTCGCTATCCGAGCCACTGAGGATTTTTGTAGGTCCCGTCGAAATTGTGACTCGTCTTGTAGAGCTCGTACTTTCCCTGCTGCGCGGCCTGAGTAGTCTTCGCAAGAAGTGCTTCGACTTCAGTTGATGGCAGTGGCCGGAAACTTCGCGCCGTGTTCAGCGCCTGCTCCAGGACCTGCATCGAGTCGCATCCCGTGATCACCACGCTGGTCGGCAGATTCATCGCGTAACGAAGGCACTCGACCGGAGTCACCGTCTTGCTTTCGAGAATAATGTGATCGCCCATCGGCTTCATCCCCAGCACGCCGATTTCGTTCTTGACGAGCACGGGCAGCACCTTCTTCTCGAAGCTGTCGTAGTGGGCATCCATCACGTTCAGCGGCATCTGCACGGCGTCGAACCGGAATTGATGACTCGCGGCGGTCTCGAGCATCTTCAAATGGATGTCGGGGCTCTTGTGCCCTGTGAAGCCGATGTAGCGGAGCTTGCCGGCCTTCTTCGCCTCCATCGCTGCTTCCACCCCGCCACCGGCTTCGAAAATGCGGTCGGGATCGTTCATGCGGATGATCTCGTGAAACTGCAGCAGATCGACATGATCGGTCCCGAGCCTGCGTAGCGATTCATCAATCTGCTGCGCGGCCGCCTTCTTGCTCCGCCCGTCGATTTTGGTCATCAGGAATCCTCGTTGACGATAGCCGTCGCGAAGCGCCTTGCCCATCCGGATCTCACTCTCCCCGCCGTTGTAGTCCCAGCAGTTGTCGAGAAAATTCACTCCGTTATCGATCGCCGTACGGATGATGCGAATACTTTCCGCTTCATGCAGGGATGACTTGCCGAGGTGGTATCCGCCGATGCCTACGGCCGAAACCTGTTCCCCCGTGCGGCCCAACTTCCGGCGAGGCACTTCCCCCGCGGCCGCGCGCGTGTACGAAGAGAAAACTGAGGCGCCTCCGGCAATTTCCAGCAGTCGCCTGCGCGTAACGTTTCGTTTGTCGTGACTCATTGCGTTTGAACGCCTCCTTCCTTCATTGTGCGCCTCGGCCCCACATTTTGCCGGGGTCAAAATGTGTATGCGGCTGCTAGGTTGAAGTGATCCCCAATATTATTGGACAGCGGTTGGTTCCGGTAATTCGTGAGAAACCGCCTCCATTCCAGAGCAAAAATCACGTTGGGCGACACATGGTAAATGATGTTGGTCATATAGTTCTGGTCCTTCGAGCGGCTCCCTGTCGGCAAGTTGGAAAGATCGGGAAGGTCAATGCCGTACGCGGTATTGCTCTGCCATTTCTTCGTAGGATTGAACTGGACCTGCAACCAGCCGCCGCGCGTCCCTACGCCGTTGGCACCCGGCTGGCCCAACGGGAAGACGCTCTGTGTGACCCCGCCGCTGAAGATGCCCAGCGCCCGTCCCGCAAAAGCCTCGCCGGAGATGTTGACCAGCTTCGTAATCGGAAGGTTGTAGTCCACGGACGCGCCCCAGCTCTCGAAGGTGCGGGAGCCGGGCACGCCTGGCGTCGTGTTCTTCGCCGTGCCCCAATGAGCGCTCAGGCCGACCGTTGCCGTCCGATCGTCGAATTGCCTCGAGAGTGCGAGCCGCGTCTCCACCGCCGGCAGCCGGCCCAACTCGCCCGCCCTCGGTACGCGAGCGATGGAATACGTGGCTGGGTTATCTCCAATGTTGGGATCGAGTGCGGCGATCTGCCACAAAACGTTTCCTCCATCGTTCTTCCATTCCGCACGGATCTGCGGGATGCGCATCCACAGATTACCGCTTCCCGAGAACTCGGGAACTGCAAATGCGGCAAAGGACGTGGGATTCAATGGAGAGAAGATCGTCCAGTCCTGTCCGGCTTCGATCGCGAAGCGCTTCCAGTCCATCCGGCCGTATGCCAGGCGCATGCGGACGATGTTCATGTCGATGCCGTTGCTCAGCCCGACTATGCCGCCGAAAAAGTCCACCTCGACCGTGCCGCTGACGTTGGCGTTGCCTGCCTTCAGACCTGAGAAGGACAGTCCCAGTCGCGTCTGGCGCGCGGTCGCGCCAAAATTGTCTTGCGGGTTCGGGGACTTTGGTGTGGCGGACGCCGGGATGTCGACGCTGTTGGAACCCTGGTCGTTGAAGAAAGCATTGAAGAGCAGCGTGCCGTAAAACTTCAACTTCCTGTCTGCGTCGCTGCCCGGATCGCCCGCCTTCTGCGGCTGACCCGCCATCGCAGGGCCGCTGCTGGCCGGCCGCGCCGCCGCAACAGCCTCTGGTCCCCGGCGCTGCGAACCCGGGTTCAGGCTCGCGAATTCGGACACGGATATCACTCCCTTGTCACGCAGGATCACGGCGAGCTGTTGAGTGCCGTCAGAGCCTGCGGCGATGATCCTGTCAAATTCGATCGCGGTAATGACCTGCCTGTCACGCAGAACACGCGCGAGCTCTTCCGCCGGTGATTGTGCCAAAGAGCGCATTGCGCCGAGGACCAGTAAGAACACGGGTATAGTTAGACGCGGTATCACGGCTGCCACAATCGCATTTGTCGGGCCACGCGATTTATCGTGCTAAGTCACCGGATCGGGGCATGTTTCACGGATCGTGACGAGGTCCACAAAGGAATTCTGAGTTCAATTGTGGATACCTGAGAACGAACTATAGACGCTTGGAGGTTGTCGGCTTGCCCGAGACGCCGTGGTCAGTTGCGATAAACCTCGATGCGGAGTATAGTGATGAAAATTCCGGTTATTGCCTGATCTTCTACCCGTAGCTCCGTGCGCTACAACTTCGTAAAGCTACATACTCGTAAGACAGTTCCGGTTGCGAAGCGTGCTCGGGCTCGTAACCCCGACGCAGCGCTGACCTCCCACTCAAAACTTTCGTGAACACGCAGGCAGCACCCAAGTAATCGAGCAATAAGGAGAAAGAATGCGCCGCAGAACTCTCATCCAAAGTCTCTTCGCCTGGATTTCTCTCCAGAGATCGCGCGTCTGGGCGCAGACCGCGAGCTTTCCAGGAAAGCACGACTCTACGCTGAAAGAACTCGCGGCGACAGTGCTTCCCGAATCGCTGGGACGCGCCGCAACGGATGCCGTCGCTTTGCAGTTCGTTCGGTGGGTTCGGGAGTATCGTGCGGGAGCGGAGATGCAGACCGGCTACGGTTTCACACGCGTGCGGTACAAGCCTGGCTCGCCCGCACCCGGATACCTTGCGCAGCTTGACCGGATTGCCTCGGGCGTGCTGTCGGGAAGCGGCATGGCCGCGCGAAGGGCGAAGATCGCGGAAGCTCTCCAGGCTGCGAATATCAAGGATCTGCCGCTCGTGCCCGATGGCACGCACATCGCGGCAGATCTTATGGCGTTCTATTTTCAGAGCCCCGAGGCTAACGACCTTGCTTACCTGGCCGCGATCGGCAAGGATAAATGCCGCACTTTGAAGAATGCCGGCAGCGTCCCCGCTGCTTTGAAAAAGGGAACCTCCAATGCCGCGCTTTGAAAGCGACATCTGCATCATTGGCGGCGGCATCTCCGCCGTCTTCATGGCCCAAAAACTATCGGAGCTGCAGCCGGACCTCAGCATCACGATTGTCGAGGCCGGGAGGCGCCTTTTCGACGCCGAAAATCGGCTGAACTACCGGCGGAGGTCATTGCTCTATGCGGAGAATCCATGGCCCGGCGATTTCATCGAAGACCAGGGCGGGGAAGGGGTCATCAGTCGCACCATGGCGGTGGGCGGGTCGGCCATGCACTGGCAAGGCCACGCGAACCGCTTCTCCGTAGAAGATCTCCGGCTGCGTTCGCTCTACGGTCTCGCGGTGGATTGGCCCATCGAGTGGGCAGAACTGGAAAAGTATTGTTGCGAAGCCGAACGCCGGATCGGAGTTTCGGGCGAGCCGAGTCCCCATCCGGAAGACAAGCGCTCGGAACCTTATCCCATGCCGCTGATGCCGCTTACCTACAACCTGGCCGAGATCAAGGCCTGGGCAGAACGCGCCGGGATTCCTTTCACCGGTTGCCCCCAGGCGAAAAACACCACGGCTTATGACGGCCGCCCGGAATGCCAGCGCTGCAATACCTGCATGATCTGCCCGACCGGGGCGCGTTACTCCCCGGACTATACCTATAAGCAACTACTGACAAAAAAGAATATCGTCTTACACGATCGCACGCTCATCCGCCGCCTGATTCCTCACGATCAGAACGACACCGTGATGGCTGCGACGGGTTCGCATGCCGAACGCCCGGGCGAGACGGTTGAGTATCGGGCGCGCTTGTTCGTAGTCGCATCGGGGTACGCCTGGACACCGCACTTGTTGCTGAGCTCGCAGAGTTCCCGGTTCCCGAACGGACTGGCTAACCGTTCCGGCCTGGTGGGCTGCTACATGACGGGCCACTATTTCATCACCGCCCAGATGGAGGTGAACAAGAAGCTTTATCCGGGCATGAACGAGCCGTATCCCAT
>JAOAPQ010000468.1 GCA_025462965.1 Bryobacterales bacterium | reverse complement strand
CCAGATCGATGCCTCCAACGCCGGCCAGCATGTTTTTCACGAAACGCTCGTGTCCGGGGACATCCACGAAGCCGGCGCGAATCTCGGGAGTCAACTGGAGGTGGGCGAAGCCTATGTCGATGGTGATTCCCCTCCGCTTTTCCTCTTCCAGGCGATCCGCGTCAATGCCTGTCAGCGCCCGGACCAGGCTTGTTTTCCCGTGATCGATGTGGCCCGCGGTTCCGGCAACCAGATTCAGCACTGCCACCATCGTAAGATGATCGAGACACTTCACCTCGTTATGATGAGAACGACACATTGACTGCGTTCGTCCTCACGTTTTTTTCGCTCATCCTTTGCGGGTCCGCTGTGTATTGCATTCTGATTCTGGTCGCAGCGCGTAACTACCTGAAAATCCCGCCGCCCCGCGTGGCGGCGGCAAGCGAACCAGTGTCTCTCATCAAGCCGCTTTTCGGGGCGGATGAAGGCCTGGAAGAGAATCTGCGCAGCTTCTTTCGGCAGGATTACCCAGCCTTGGAAATCTTACTGGCAGTCAATCATGCCACCGACCCGGCGGCGGCGGTGGCGCGGCGCATCATGGAAGAGTTTCCTTCCGTGCCGGCCAAGCTGATCATTACCGGCGAGTCGCCGCGTCCGAATGGCAAGGTCTTCAGTCTGCAACATATGCTGGAGCACGCGAAATACGAAATCCTGGTGATGGCCGATAGTGATATACGGGTGACGCCGGAAATGACGCGGGTGCTTGTGGATGAGATGCATGATCCGGCGATCGGCCTTGTCACCTGCCCTTACCGTGCGATTGCCGGCAAGAGCTTCTGGTCAAATCTGGAGGCGATCGGTATGAACACGGAATTTCTGGGCGGTGTGCTAGTGGCACGGTTGCTGAGCGGAATGGATTTCGCACTGGGTTGCACGCTGGCCGTGCGGCGTTCAGCGCTGGATGCCGCGGGCGGACTCGCGGCGCTGCAGAACTATCTTGCCGAAGACTTCATGATGGGTAAGCTGGTGGCGCAATCGGGGAGCCGCGTGATCCTATCGGCCTACATCATCGAGCATCGGATCGGAAGCCAGAGCTTCAGCGCCAATTTCCGGCACCGGCTGCGTTGGGCGCGCAGCACGCGAAGATCGCGGCCGTGGGGTTATGTGGGAGAGATCTTTACCAATCCCCTGCCGCTGGCACTCCTGCTGCTGGCGCTTGCTCCGCGATTCTGGCCCCTGGCGTTGGTCACCATAGCACTCCGGATCGCCGCGGCCTGGGCCGTCGCCGGTTCCGTTCTGCGGGACCCGCTAACCGCGCGGGCGTTTTATCTGGTACCGCTTCAGGACATCGCCAGCTTCTTCACGTGGATCGCGGGTTTCTTCGGGAACACGATAGAGTGGCGCGGCCAACGCCATGTGGTCCTTCCGAACGGGATGTTCCAGGTGAAGAATTAGAACGGTTTCTCGGGCCAGGAGTGTTTCGGATAACGCCGCCCGAGTTCTTTTCGAAGCTGCGGGTACAGACGTTCCCAGAAGCCGGCCAGATCCGTAGTGGTCTGCACGGGCCTCTGGTTGGGCGCGAGCAGGTGAAGCACTAGCGGAACCTGGCCGTTGGCAACCCGCGGCCCTTCTCGCATGCCGAAGAAATCCTGCAGGCGCGAAGCGATCCATGGCGGCTTCCCACGCTCATACTGGACGCGCACATTCCGTCCGCCAGGCAACTGCAGACGGGCCGGCGCGACGGAGTTCAGCAGCTTCGAATCCACGCGGCGCTCAAGTGTGGCGAGCAGTGCGCCCGCTGCCGTCTTGAGTTGGGCAAAGCTCTGCAAACCATAGCAAAGGCTCTGTAACGCTTCTCGAATCTGCGGCTCTCCCAGCGGAGGCACGGGTGCGTGGTGTGATGCGAAATCCACACGCGCCAGGAGCGCGTTCAATTCCTCCCGGTCCACGAAGCGCTCGATGCCGGCCTCAATCGCCTTCCCGGCGAGCAGGCCCGCGGCCGCGTCAGCTTCGGGTGCGCCGCCGCGCGTCTCCTGAATCGTCAGGTTGTCATACTGCAGCGCGCTGACGCCTTCCACGCGCTCCGCAAGACGGTTCCACTCGACGGTGTTCTTTTCGGCGATCCGCTCCGGGAAGAGATCGATGAGCCACTCCGGTTCGATCCGGCATGCCAGCCTGATAAGAGGCAGCGCCCGGTCACTACGATCTTCGATGTCGAGGGCTGCAATGAACTCGCCGGGTGGATCGTCGAGGCTGGCAGATCCGCGGTTAGCGAGCAGGGCGGTCCCGCCAGGCCGGGCCTTCGCGACGCGATCGGGAAATGCGGCAAGCACGGACATGGCGAGTGCCTGATCATCACTTTTTCGCTGGGGCGGAAGGCGAGCTATGCGCCGCAGCTGGTCATAGGTGGCCTTCATGCGCGGGGTCCAATCCCGATCCAGCGCTTGCAGCAGATCCACCGACCCGGCCCTTTCGCCGCTGCTGAGCAGCGCCGCCACCGCGCAGCCGGCATCGCCCACGCCGCGTTTCCCTGCTTCCAGAACCAGGCGCGCAAGGCGCGGGTGCAGAGGTAACCGTGCCATGTTCACGGCATCTTTACCTCGGGCGTGAAGACGATCCAGCAGCAGCTCAGCCGCGTTTACGGCGGCTTCAGGCGGCGCGTCCAGCCATTCCAGTTCGCGCGTTCCGCGGGCCCCCATGGATTCCAGTTGCAGGCAAACCTGAGATAGCTCACGGCGTGTGATCTCAGGCCGGTCGTGTTCGGCGCGGCGATGGTAATCCTCGGCGGTGTAGAGCCGGAACACCTTGCCGGCACCGGTGCGGCCCGCTCGTCCGGCGCGCTGTTTGGCGGATGCTTTGCTGATTCGGGCGACTTCCAGCGTGGGCAGGCCTGTCCAG
>JAOAPQ010000459.1 GCA_025462965.1 Bryobacterales bacterium | reverse complement strand
GTATCGCCAGTCGATCCAGGCGGGCCGCCGCGGCGCAGCGCTGCGCGCCATGAGCGCCATCGATATTGCGCTCTGGGATCTGCGCGGCAAGGCGGCACGGATGCCCGTCAAGCATCTCCTTGGGGTCTATTCCGACAGCCTTCGTTGCTACGCGACCGGCGGTTACTATCGCGACGGCCAGACCCCGGACCAGCTCGTCGCCGAAATGGCGAACTACGTTGAACAAGGCTTCTCCGCCATCAAACTAAAAGTCGGCAAGCTGCGGGCGCACGAGGACGCGGCGCGCCTGCGAGCCATCCGCCAACAACTCGGCGACGGCATCGATATCTTGCTCGATGCCAACGGCGGCTGGCCGGATTCCTCCACCGCCATCTCCGCCATGCGCCGCCTCGAAGAGTATCGGCCCTACTGGATAGAAGAGCCGGTTCGTGCCGACAATATCGCCGCCATGGCGCGCATTGCCGAAGCGCTCGATACCCCGGTCGCTACCGGTGAGCTCGAAGCGACGCGCTGGGCCTTCGCGGATCTGCTCGATCGGAATGCCGCCGATATCCTCCAACCCGACGCGACCGTCTGCGGCGGCGTGGGCGAGTGGCTGAAAATCGCGCACATGGCCGCCGCGAACGATATTCCCATTGCCCCGCACTATAACTGGGACATTCACACGCAGCTTTCGGCCTCGATCCCGAATAACCTGTTTATCGAATACTTCATCCGCGGATCGGATGTAAAGGTGTTCGACGAGGTTCTTGAGAATCCGATTTATCCCACGAACGGCTACATAACTCCCCGGAACGAACCGGGGTTTGGTATCGTCTATCGCGAGGACCGGTTGCAGCATTACCGAATCGGTTAGATTGAGAGAGACATGTTCGCATGGATTTGCCCGCGCTGCGGGCGTGAAAACCGGCCGTCCGATACGGAATGCCCGAACTGCAAGGAGCTGGATGCGCAGGCTCAAGCTGCCCAGCCGCGGTTCGATGAACAGCCGACAGTGGACGTGCCGGCGCCCCCCGAGGCATGGCGGCAGCAGCCGCCCGTAGCGCCGCCTCCGCCGCCCCAGCGTCCGCCGGAACCGCCGCCGGTTTACTCGCAACCGCCGTACCAGCCGCCGCCGTACCAGCCACCACCGCAGCAGCAGACTCCGCCCTATCAACCGCCGCCGCAACAGCAGCAATACGGCTATGCGCAGGAACCGCCGCGTTACTCCCCTCCGCCGCCTCCTCCCCCTCCGCGTGACCCTTTGCGCGCGCCTCTGCAGCATCCCGAATCACGCCGTTACGCGGAGGAACCTGCACGCCGCCCCGGCCTCCCGACCTGGCTGCTGGTCGTGGTCTTCGCGTTCGCGTTCCTCGGACTCGGGGCAGCTGTTTTCTATGGCTACCAGCGGTTCCAGAAGGGCGGCGGCGCGGGATTCACCGGGGGCGAGACGCCAGCTAACGCTCCCAAGCCGAAAGGCGCAAGCTCTCTGCAGAAGTACATCGAAGTGGTGGGCATTCGCGTCACCAACGATGCCAAGAAGCGGCCCGAAGCTCGTTTCGTGGTAGTAAATCACGCGGCCACGGAGTTCAACGATCTCACAGCAAACGTGACACTGTGGGCGAGCACATCGCGCTCGGAGGAGGATTCGGTGGGTACCTTTACGTTCAAGCTCGCCAACATTGGGCCGAACGAAGCAAAGGAGATCACGGCGCCTCTGAAGACCAAGCTCAAAATTTACGAAATGCCGGATTGGCAGAACAACACCGCGGAAGTTCAGATCACTTCGCCGTAGGGCAGGCAGGTAGGGGGCGTCCGAGGCTCTCCACGTTGATACGCGCCGATTGGTTGCAAGGATCGATCGCCAATGCGGCTTCAAAGTCGTGAAGGGCGGCCTTGTCCTGTCCGAGCGCCAGAAGCCCGGCGCCGCGGTTGACCAGCGCGGAAGGCGAGTGCGGCTCGAGCGCAAGCGCGCGGCCAAACTCCATCAATGCGTTCTGACCTTTGCCCAACTTTAACCAAAGCACGCCCAATTCGGAGGCGATACCGGCGTCTTTGGGTGCGATGGTCTTTGCCTGGAGCAACAGATCGAGCGCCTCATCCGCGGGGGCCGTGCGCGAGAGTTGAACGATCGGCCGCAGTTTCCCCGGGGAGCGCTGTACGGCTTCTTTCCAAAGCGCGTGTTCCGTCTGCCAGACATGCATGCGGAGGAAGCTGAGGGCGATCAGAACCATCACTACCGCCCCGGGAATCCAAATATGCCAGTTCTGCGCGAGGAGTCCGATTATGGCGGCGAACGCGATCATCGGCAAGTACATGCGACGATCCGCGGCCAGATCCGCGGCGGGAAAGATGGTGGAGCTCGGGATTAGAAGTATCATTCCGGCCATGAACCAGAAACCTTCCCGCACAGCGGTGAAACGGTACCGCGCGAGAATCAAGAGCCCGATCACAGCCGCCCATGCGAGCACGCGAAGCCATGGCAAGGCGTGCGACAGGTCTGGATCGACGGTGAAGCCCCATGGCACGATCGCGAGCCTGAAGTAACGAAGAATGGCAAGCCCCTGGTCGGCCAAGTAGTGAAAGGGTCCGATCCCAGCGCTGAACCCGGCTCCGGAGTCGCCAACAAACTTCGTCGCGACCACCGCGCGGAGACCCGCGAGCACGGACAGCGCAAGCATCACGCCCGCTGGCCGAAGGTCGCCCCTTTTCAGCACTTTCCGGGACAGCAGGAGAAGAATGATCACGAGCGGGAAAGTGACGCACTCTTCCTTGGCAAGCAATGCCGCGGCGAACCAGACGACGGCGGTCCATCGGCGCCCCCTGAGCCAGTCGTTCAGCGATGCCAGGCAGAGGAGCGTGCACAATAGAGTTCCGCGAGCGAAGATGTATGCCACCGCTTCGGACTGAATCGGATGGACGGCGAAGATTCCAGCCGCGATCAGAGCCGCGTTCTCGTCGATCGATTTCCGCAAAACATGGAACAGGAGGACCACGACCGCCGCGTGGAGCAACAGGTTTACCGCGTGATACCCGATCGGGTTTGTTCCGCCGAGCCGGTAGTTCAGCCAGAACGTGAGGTAAGTCAGCGGCCGCGTCTGGATTGGGTTCCAGATTCGCCACAGCCCGGAAGACTGCGTCACCAGCGGGTTGGATAGGAGCGAGTAGTCGTCGAAATGGAACGTCCCGCGCAGAGATCCGCCGAACGCCACGGCCACCCCGAGCAGCAGGA
>JAOAPQ010000453.1 GCA_025462965.1 Bryobacterales bacterium | reverse complement strand
GGGCGGGGCTTGCAGGTTGCCGAGGTGTGGCTGATCAAGAAGTGAGGAGGCTTTACGCGCTACCGCATTGTGCTGGAGGGCGTCGTTCAGGGAGTAGGGTTCCGGCCTTTCGTTAAGAAATTAGCGGATCGATTGGAGCTTCCCGGGATTACTTTTAACACGGCGCGGGGACTCGTGGTGGAGATCGATTCTACCCACGAAGGCGAGGCCCGGCACTTCATTGCGGCTCTGCGTGCCGAGGCGCCGCCGGCCTCCCGGGTTGAGCGATGCGTGGTGGAAGAGATCGCCCAGCGCGCCTGTTATGAGGGCTTCCGGATTACACCGAGCGCGGCGCGCGATGGAAGCTTCACGTTGATTTCGCCGGATCTTGCCACGTGCGACGCGTGTCTTGCGGAGATCACGAATCCGGCGGACAGGCGCTTCCGGTATCCCTTCACGAACTGCACCAACTGCGGGCCGCGCTACTCGATCACGCTGTCTACTCCTTACGATCGGGCGAACACCACGATGAAGCGGTTCGAACTGTGCGACGCTTGCGCGGCCGAGTACGCGGATCCGGCGGACAGGCGCTTCCATGCTGAACCGGTGGCATGTCCGGTGTGCGGTCCGCGGCTTTCGATGGAGATCTGCGATGCCCTTCCGATGGTGGAAGAGGGGCGGATCCTGGCCCTCAAGGGACTCGGGGGGTTCCAACTGGCTTGCGATGCATTTTGCGCGGAGGCCGTAGATGAGTTGCGCCTCCGCAAGCGCCGGAGCCGGAAGCCTTTCGCGGTGATGATGCGTGATATGGCGACTGTGGAACGTTATTGCGTGGTCGGCGATGCCGATCGGCACTTGCTGGGACAAACGGCGGCACCCGTGGTGCTGCTGAGCATGCGGGACCCTGCTGCGTTTCCTCCGGGTGTTGCGCCGGGCCTGCGCCATCTCGGCGTGATGCTGCCTTACACGCCGCTGCACCATCTGCTACTCGGCGGGTCGGCGACGTGCCTCGTGATGACCAGTGGGAACATCAGCGAGGAGCCGATCGTCATTCGAAATGAAGAAGCGATCGAGAAGCTTGGACCGCTGGCCGACGGCTTGCTGTTGCACGACCGCGATATTTTCATGCGGGTAGACGATTCGGTGGCGCGCACATTCGAGGGCGTGCCGCGTGTGTTGCGGCGCGCCCGAGGATACGCGCCCAGCGCGATTGCTTTGGGGCACGAGGTGGGCGAAGTACTGGCCACAGGAGGGGAACTGAAGAACACTTTCTGCATCACGAAAGGCCGGTATGCTATTCCGAGCCAGCACATCGGGGACCTGGAAAATTACGAGACGGTTCAATTTTTCGAAGAAACTCTGCGCAATCTGCAGAGCGTGTATCAGGCGAAGCCGCGCCTGATCGCCCACGACCTGCATCCCGATTACCTGAGTACGCGCTGGGCGCTCACGCGGCCGGAGCCGAAAATCGCGGTTCAGCATCACCATGCGCATATCGCGAGCTGCATGGCGGAGAACGGCCTCAGCGAGCGAGTGATCGGTGTAGCGTTCGATGGGACGGGATTCGGAAGCGACGGTCAGGTCTGGGGCGGCGAATTCATGATTTGCGACTACGGCGGATATGAGCGGTGGGCACACCTGCGTTATGTATCGCTACCGGGCGGAGATCGCGCCGCGCGCGAGGGCTGGCGCATGGCGGCGGCACATCTGTACGATGCGCTTGGTCCGGAGTTTCGGCGATTGGATCTGCCGTGTTGGAGCGGGGCGTCCGCCGCGTCGTGGAAGGTCCTCGAAAGGATGATCGAGCGGCCGGCGATCATGACTTCAAGTTGCGGACGGCTCTTCGATGCGGTGTCGGCGATTTGCGGGATCAGTGTGGAGAGCAGCTACGAAGGCGAATCCGCAATGCTACTGGAGGCTGCGGCGGAAGGCCAAAGTGGGGAATCGTACAAATTGGAACTGAACACGCAAACTGTTCCATGGACAATTGAAACGCGTTCGATGATAGAGAGGATCGCGCGCGAAATCGCGGCGGGGCAGTCCGGGCGAGTGGTTGCGCGTTGCTTTCATGATTCCATCGCGCGTATGATTGAGTCGGTTTGCAGCAGCCTTCGCGAAAGGAACAGCGTGGACAAAGTTTGTCTCAGCGGCGGCGCTTTCCAGAACTTCACTTTACTCTCGGATGCGACCGCGTTACTCAGACGCAGCGGCTTCGAGGTATTCCTTCACTCACAGGTTCCACCCAATGATGGAGGGCTCTCGCTCGGACAGGCAGTGATTGCGGCTACTTACTTGAAGGATATGAGCTGATATGTGTCTCGCGATTCCCGGAAAGATTGTCGCACTCCACGATAATGCTGGCGTTCGTATGGCCAAAGTTGATTTCGGCGGCATCACTCGTGAGGCCTGTATGGAGTACGTGGCGGATGCCCGGTTGGGCGACTACGTGATGGTCCATGTTGGCTTCGCCATCAGCAAAGTAGACGAAGAGGAAGCTGCCCGCACCTACAAGTTTCTGGAGGAGATGGATCAACTGACAGAGCTGGAGGATGGCGAGACGGAACATGCGGCGAATCAGGTAAAACCAGGGGGCGACGGATGAAGTACCTGGACGAGTACCGCGACCACAGGATCGCGAAGAAGATAGTAGACGAGATCAAACGGACGGTCACCAGGCCGTGGGTCATCATGGAGGTCTGCGGCGGGCAGACTCACTCGATTGTGAAGTACGGCCTCGACTACCTGCTGCCCAAAGAAATCGAGCTGGTACACGGACCGGGCTGCCCGGTCTGCGTGACGCCACTCGAGATGATCGATCGCGCGCACGCCATTGCGCGGCGTCCCGATGTGATCTTCTGCTCATTCGGCGACATGCTGCGCGTCCCCGGTTCGCGGGGTGACCTGTTTCAGGTCAAGGCGGAAGGGGCGAATGTGCGGATTGTCTACTCTCCTCTCGATTGCCTGAAAATTGCGCGAGCCAATCCGGACAAGAAGGTGGTTTTCTTCGCCATAGGATTCGAAACTA
>JAOAPQ010000374.1 GCA_025462965.1 Bryobacterales bacterium | reverse complement strand
CCTCGGCCGCGCCGGTAAGGGCGACCGGATCCCCTCGGTCTGGCTTTCGCCCCGCAAGTTGAACCCCGGCGTTGCTCCCACGTTGATCGTACATTCGGAAGGAGTCGCACCCATCCTGTCGTCTGCCCAAGCCAAAGACGGTCTGGTCAAAGGCATCCTCGATCGAGGCGGGGTCGTGCTTGCCATCGATTCGTTTCAGACAGGTAGCGCGAAGGCGCCGCGCGATACAGACGCGCATGGCTTCACCGTCCATAACCGGACTAACGATGCGAACCGCGTGCAGGATATACTGACGGCCATCACGTACTTGAAAGAGCGCTCGAAGAGCAGCACGGTGAACTTGATTGGATTGGAGAACGCCGGAATCTGGACATGGTTTGCCCGCGCGCTGGCAGGTTCCGGAGTGAACCTGGCTGCCGACCTGAATCGCTTTCAAACAGACAACGACAGCGAGTTTTTAGCAAAGTTCTTCGTCCCGGGTGTCAGGAGAGCGGGAGATTTTCGCGCCGCGGCCGTTCTCGCTACTCAAGGGAAGCTGTTGATTCAAAATGCAGGCGACTCGTTTCCCGCGGATTGGGTGCGGGATAGCGCCCGCATCGGCGGATTTCCCGCCGAGGTCCGCACCGGAAAGATGTCCGACTCGGAACTCGTATCTTGGGTCGCTCCTGTCCAACCAAAAACCCAATCGCAGAATCCGGTTAGTACTCATTAGGAGAGTGATTTCGTGACAGAACAGAGCAGGAGAAACTTCCTTCAGACCGCCGCTGCGGCGGTGGCTTCGACATCGACCCTGCGAGGCGCCGATGACAAGGTGAACGTCGCAATCATTGGACTCGGGGGGCGCGGCCGCTATCACCTGAGCGAATATGCGAAGCTGCCCGACGCCCGTATCGCCGCGATTTGCGATGTGGACCAGGCTGCGCTTGAACGCGGTCAGGCGCAGATAGAGAAGCTGACCGGTCAAAAGCCAAAGGGTTACGCGGACATGCGCCAGGTCTTCGATGACAAGGAGGTGCAGGCTGTGTCCATGCCTCTGCCGAATCACTGGCACGCCCTGGCAACCATCTGGGCCTGCCAGGCCGGCAAAGACGTTTATGTCGAGAAGCCGGCATGTCACAACCCGTTCGAGGGGCAGAAGATGGTCGAGGCCGCGCGGAAGTACAAGCGCATGGTGCAGATCGGGTCGCAAGGCCGGAGCACCGCCCACAAGATCAAGGCGGTGCAGTTGCTCCGCGACGGCGCAATCGGCAAGGTCTATCTCGCCAAAGGGCTCTGCTTCAAGCGGCGCCCCTCCATTGGCCATAAGCCCGACGGTCCCGTGCCGCCGGGTTTGGATTGGGACAAGTTCCTCGGCCCGGCGCCCATGCGCGCCTACAACGAGAATAGGTTCCGCTACAACTGGCACTGGTTCTGGGATACCGGTAATGGCGACATCGGCAACCAGGGCGTGCACGAAATGGATATTGCGCGCTGGGGCCTCGGCAAAGAAGGTTTGCCGAAGGGCGTCGTCTCCACCGGAGGCAAATATATTTACAATGACGACCAGGAAACGCCGAACACTCAGTTCGCCACCTTCGATTATGGCGACGCTGAACTGATGTTCGAGGTCCGCGGTATTCTTACCGGCTCCGAAGGGGGTCTCCCGGTGCAGGGGAACAATACGGTCGGCAACCTGTTCTATGGCAGTGACGGATGGATGGCTCTCGACGGATCGACCTTCAAGGTCTACAAGGGCGAAAAGAATGAGCTGGTGATGGAGGAGAAAGGCCCGCCGCGCGGCGACGCGGGTCCGCACATGGAGAACTTTCTCGCGGCCGTGCGCAGCAGAAACTATCAGGATCTGCATGCGGACGTGCAGATCGGGGTGACGTCGGCGGATTTGTGCCATCTCGCGAATATCAGCTATCGCCTCAAGCGGAAGCTCGACTTCGATCCTGCTGCCGGGCGGTTCTTGAAAGATGAAGAAGCCAATCGCATGCTGACCCGGGCATATCGGGCGCCGTATATTGTGTCCCGCTCTATATGAACCCGCTCCGAATGTCATTCCTAATCATGCTTGCCGCCTTCTCACTGAACGCTCAAGTAAACATAAGCCGCGAAGCAGATCGCATTTCGGTGGAGATCGACGGAAAACCGTACACCGATTTCTTCCTTTCCGCGGACGGAAACAAACCCTATGTGTATCCGCTCCGGACAGCCTCAGGCATCCTGGTGACGCGTCACTTCCCCATGGAGCAAGTCGCTGGTGAGACGCATGATCATCCGCACCATCGGGGTATGTTCTTCGCACACGGGGATGTGAACGGAGTTAATTTCTGGGCCACCGAGCCGTCTGTCAAAGCCGCTAACAAAGGCAGCATGGCGCTGAAGAAGGTGATCGAAGCAAAAGGGGGAGCGAAGTCCGGAACCATCAAGGCTGTCTTTGATGGCCTGGATCCCGACGGAAAGCCGATGATGACGGAAACGCGGACCCTCACGTTCTACCCGGGTCCCGAATTGCGCGTCATCGATTTCGAGATCCGCATCGATGCGCTCCGGCAGCTTAAGTTCGGAGACACGAAAGAAGGCACCTTTGGGATTCGCCTTGCCACGCCTTTGTCGGAAGATAAAAGTGGCCGGATGGTGAACGCCGAGGGCGGACAAACCGAAAAGAATGTCTGGGGCAAACAGTCCCCTTGGGTAGACTACTTCGGCCCCCTGGACGGCAAGACCGTTGGCGTCGCCATTATGGATCACCCCTCGAATCCGCGGCACCCTACTTATTGGCATGCTCGCGCCTACGGTCTGTTCGCCGCGAATATATTCGGTGTTCGGGACTTTACGGGCGACAAGACCAAAGATGGGAGCATGACGATCGATGCGGGCAAGTCGGTCACCTTTCGCTACCGTATTGTGATCCATCCCGGCGATTGCCAGAGTGCGAACATCGCGTCGCTCTATCACCAGTACACCTCACAGAAGTAGGAGGGCCTATGCGTGGAAGTCCATTTCAGATGGGTCTGCTCGTCGTCGCGCTC
>JAOAPQ010000363.1 GCA_025462965.1 Bryobacterales bacterium | reverse complement strand
TGATTCTTCTTTCCATTGCCGTCTGCGCAGTGTACTTCGGACCTTTTGGGCCGAGCGGGCAACCGGATCCCACTATCATCCAGACCGCCCCGCGGCCCGATTTCTTTTTCTTATGGCTTTACGCGGTCTTGTCGTTGCTCCCGCCTTCGCTCGAAACTCCCGTTTTACTGATAGGACCAGCTATCGTCTTGATTGTCTTGGTGGCTCTTCCCTTTGTCTCGGGAGAAGGCGAGAAGAGTTGGAAGCGGCGTCCAATCGCGGTTCTGACGATCCTGTTCGTGGCTGTAGCGCTGGGTACATTTACCCATTTGGCGAACCTTGCTCCGTGGAGTCCAGTGATGAATGCGTGGAGCAGCGCCCCGGTTCCTCTTGGACTCCTAAAGGGACGTACGCCACTGGAGCGGCAGGGAGCGCTCGTTTTTCAAGGTAAGCAGTGCCGAAACTGTCACGCGCTCGATAAGAGCGGGGGGCAGCGTGGACCGGCGCTTGATGCCGTCGCCCTTGAACTGACCGAGGATCAACTCACTCGGCAGGTGCTCCAAGGTGGTGGGAATATGCCAGCGTACGGAAAGAACTTAAGTCCCGCGGAGACAACTGCCCTTGTCGCGTTTCTTGAGACGCTGCACCCCGCCGGCCACGCGCCGGCGCGCGACGCTTCACGCACCGTGGGAGCACAGCCGTGACGTTCGCTCTGATTGGACTCACCGTCCTATACTCACGCGGCTGGTATCGTCTTCGGAAGGCTCTGCCCAAGGTCATTTCGACATGGCGGCTCATCGCGTTCGCCGGGGGAATCGCTTCGTTATGGGTTGCTGTTGAGTCTCCACTTGCCGCGCTGGACGAGGAACTGCTCACAGCTCACATGGTGCAGCATCTCCTCCTCATGATAGTAGCCGCCCCTCTGATTCTTCTTGGCGCACCCTCGGTTATTCTGCTCCACGGAATGCCGCGGCGATTCGTTCGCGGCACGTTGGGGCCGCTGATGCGATCGCGCCCGGTTCACTTTCTTGGCGGCGTTTGCACTCACCCGGTATTTTGTTTGCTCGCGGCCAGTGTTGTAGTGATCGGGTGGCATGTCCCCGCGGCTTTTGACCTCGCCTTGCGGTCGCACTGTTGGCATGAAATCGAGCACGCCTGCTTTTTCACCGCCGGACTCCTATTTTGGTGGCCTGTAATCCAGCCTTGGCCGAGTGTGGCAGGGTTGCCGCCTTGGTCGGTACCTCTGTATCTTTTCCTTGCTACGCTGCCGTGCGATGCGCTTTCAGCATTTCTTACGTTTTGTGATCGCGTTGTATACCGGCCCTACCTGTCATCCCGCGGAGCGTTCAATCTTTCTCCTCTTCAAGACCAGGCACTCGCGGGAGCGCTTATGTGGGTGACGGTGACATTCGCTTATCTGATCCCGGCAATCGTAGTGACGGTTCAGATTCTATCCGGCCGGCGAAGTTACACTTCGGAGGTTGAGGTCTTTTGAACAATGTCAGTTAATTCCGCCGCTGCGCTCGAGATAGAGAGCACCGCTGAGCTATCTGTGGCGTCGCGGCTATGTGCTGCGCTCGCCGACTTTTGGTCTCTTACCAAGCCGGAAGTTAACTTCCTGATCCTGATTGCAACCTTCGCAGGATTCTACCTTGGATTTCCGGGTGACCTGCATCATTTCCCCTTGCAACGGCTGATTCACACACTGCTCGGCACGCTGATGGTGGCCAGTGGCGCGGGTACGCTGAATCAGTACGTCGAACGGAGCCTCGATGCCCGGATGCGACGGACAGCCAGACGCCCGCTTGCTGCCGGCAGGCTGTACCCTGGGGCTGCTCTCTGGTTCGGAATTCTACTTTCGATCGTCGGTGCTGCTTACATATTCTCGGCCGTCAATGCGCTCGCTAGTTTACTTGCTGTTCTCACGCTGGCCAGCTATCTGTTTCTTTACACTCCGCTCAAGCGCCGAACGCCGATATGTACCTTCATCGGTGCCGTGCCAGGTGCGATGCCGCCACTGATCGGATGGGCCGCGGCATCAGGATCCATCAGCAGCAAGGCATGGATCTTATATGCCGTGCTATTCCTGTGGCAGTTCCCCCACTTCATGTCAATCGCGTGGATATATCGCGAGGACTACGATCGGGCCGGGTACCTGATCCTTCCCAATAATGGCGGAGGGGCGAAGTTCGTGGCCTGGCTCATAGTGGCGCCTTCGCTTGCTCTCCTGATGGTCAGTCTGACTGCAGTGGCTATCGACAGCGGAAATACATTCCAATACTTCGCGACTGTCATCCTGGGCTCAGCCCTTTGCTACTATGGCGCCCGCCTGGTTCTTCTGCGGACGAGAATCGCCGCGCGTCAACTCCTGAGGGCCTCCATCATCTATCTCCCGTTGGAACTCTTGACGCTTTTGCTCGCCAGACCTTGAAGGAGGTAAACTCTCGTCGGGCCGGTGTCCTCAGGGAAGGCCCAGGCCCACAGGTATCAGTTTCCAGGTTACCTGCTGGTTTGTACCCCTAAAAGCTGGTTCGCCGAAGTTGACAATCAGAGCCACGCCCTCGATCCTCGTTCCTGCGGACTGATTCTGTCTCCCTAACACAATCACCGAATCGCCCTCGCGAATATCTGCGAAGTCAATCGTTTGTAGTACACGTGCGGCGTTCTCCGGCCCCGCACTCATCAAACCCAACTTCGCGGGGCTGACGTGAACAGTGGCAGCCTCGTCCGTGATGAGTTCGTCCAGGCCTACCGTTTCATTGAGCGGATCGATTGCACGTATCGTGCCTGCAGTTACCTGAAGATCTCCGAAGATGACCGACCGGGCATCCAGCGATACGGCATCGAGAGACGAACTTCCCCGAACATAGACCGTGTCGCCAAGGTGAACCTGTGCCCAGGAGGCAGGTCCGAGCGCGCTAGAGTCCGCCTGATCCGGAAGATAGCGACGGAATCGGGTCTTCTCACTCGTGTTCACGGTTATCCTCTTTTTTGAATTGCCGGCAAGGTGAGACGCCAGTACGAAACTCTTGGTCTTCTGGTTGAGTTCGGTCACAGTGCCGAAAGCGCCGCCTCCCGACCAGCGAGCGAGAGTATCTTTCTGCTGCCTTTGGATCTCTTGTCGCGGTGCGACGAGAACGGTTGCCGCGCGCCTCTCACTGACATCGGTCCCCGTAAGAGCACATACCCAGTCGCCCCCATTCACCTGCTCAGCGGTGAGCGGTTTGGGAATTGCGTTTGGGCTGGAATCAAACGATACTGCCGTGAACACTGTCGTTTGGTCAAACCGCACCGTCGCGACGCTTCCGGAGGGCACTTTCACGAGCATTTCGCCGGCGAGAGGGTCGG
The DNA here is from genome assembly GCA_025462965.1 of Bryobacterales bacterium. Taxonomy (GTDB): domain Bacteria; phylum Acidobacteriota; class Terriglobia; order Bryobacterales; family Bryobacteraceae; genus JALYXI01. The sequence goes on along the minus strand of JAOAPQ010000363.1, from coordinate 5,911 downwards.
CGCCGAAAACTTGGCCGAAAATCTGGCACGTGCCGGATGAGCCGCGATCCGCCCTATCGGTGAGGGCCGCATTCTCGTTTCGTTCCTGAGCCGAAAGGGTCAGGGGCAGTTGCAAGGACAAGGATCCTGCCATGAATGCAGCTACCCCCAAAGTTCTCGATGTTTGAGTCATTTTTGGCCGCGCGCTGAAGTTTAAAAGGCGGTTCCGGCAACCGTTGGAGCTTCCGGCGAAGTGGAATTCAGCAATAACCCTGCCAAGAGCGGTTCGTGTGATTCCACGACGATACAAGAGGCTTGCCGCCCGCCCATGGACAGACGGTGTCCAGGGGAAGTCACGCAGGACGAGGCCGCAACGTCCAGGGGATGAAAAACGAGAGCAATTCGCAAGCATGAGAAGTGGTCGCCAGCCTGCATGCTGGTATTGCTAATCGCATGGCTTGTCTCACTCGCACTACCCCGACCCTTCATCGTACTAGTCATTCTGATCGCGATCCCCGGCAGGATTTCGACCGCGACGGAGATCATGGGTGTGCTGCCGCATTTCCATACGATGACCAAGCGGAGCCTTGTGGGCTGCTCCTGGAGTACCGATAATGTCATCCGCTGTGTACACGCCCAATATAACGGGCACGGAGGAAGTCGGCCTGATTCGCAAGATCCTCGACGGGCGGCGAGATCTCTTCGCCGACTTGATCACGCCGCATCTCACGCCATTATTGCGTATCATCCAGGCCACAATCGGCACTCACCCGGACGTCGAGGACATTGTCCAGCAGACTGCACTGAAGGCACTCACTCGTCTCGAGCAGTTTCGGTTTCAAGCCAGTTTCAGGACATGGTTGATTGCAATTGGTCTCAATGAGGCCCGGCAGTGGCGCCGTAAATGTTCCTCTTCTCGATTGTTGGTGCTCGACCTTCCCACCATGGCGCAGCTGCCAGCCGCCGATGCAAGCCACTCACCGCTGGTCGAATGCCAGAAAAACCAGGACATTGTTCACCTGCGCGCTGCACTCGCCTCACTGCCGGAAAAATATCGGATCGTCATTCTCCTGCGGGATCTCGAGGACCTCAGTTTCTCTGAAGTGGCCCGGCGCATGGGGTTGACGATACCGGCAGTAAAGACGCGTCACCTGCGCGCGCGAAAGAAAATGGCAAAGTTCCTCGGGCGGTTGAGCCAATCGGAGCCGCGGAGTCGCGTTTTCCGATGATCCTTCCCAGTTGGCGAGGCGCTACCGTCCCGACAGCTGTACGGAATAACAGTCGTATTCGACCGCGCCATCTTCTCCGCCGCGCCTGGGGCCAGGTTCGTTGGAAGATGGTCGCACTCATCATCTTCACGGGGACTTCCACCATTCTGGTCGTCTGTTTGGTGGTCGCTGCTTTGAACGTCGTGGTGAGGCGCGAAAGCGCCAATGTCGTGGAAAAAGAGATTCAGGTGCTAGTTCAGGCCAGCCGGTCCGTCGCTCCTGCAATCCTGGATCATGCCGGCGCCTGCATGGTTACACCTGCGAATTCCGGCGGGCTCAAGCCGCTGCTGGCGTACACGGACGAGGCGTTTCCTCAAGCTCAGACCTCTATAACCGTAGAGAGCGCCTGGGGTGTGCAATCTTTGCTACCGGGGCCGGACCCCGCTCTCGCCAAACATCCGGATTGGCTCCGGGAAGCCGGTTTCGCGGGCCTAGTGGTCGATCAAGGACGGCTCGAGATTCGCGATGTCCTCGTGCAACATAAGGGCGCCTGCAAGGTAACAGTGACGTTCACCCTGCCGCTGGGGTCCGAATTAGCTAAGCGACTCTCTTCTGCGGGGAGTATGGAAGTTATGAGTGTCGCCCCCAGGCCGTTCCGTGTGCACCCGCTGAACCAACGGGTACTCAGAACCATAGAAGGAAACTTCGTGCCTGGCATATCCCGGCCGGTTTCCGTTGTGCTGACCGTGCGCAACTGGAAAACCGGAGTCTTAGAAGACTGGCTGGCATATAGCGTTCGACCCACTTACTCAAGGACCTTTGACGGTGTGACGCGCCTTGGCAGCCAATTGGCGAACTGGGTGTGGCTTCTCGCAGCGCTTTCAATCACAGTCTTGCTCATCGATGCATCGGGCGTGTGGATGTGCATCCGGTTCGGTAACGATGTCGCTACCGCGATTGACGACCTCAGCGGCGCGGCGCGCCAGATCGCCGGAGGCAACTTCAGCTGGAGGACGCCGGTGCGCAGTAAAGGTCAGATCGGTGATCTTGTCTGTAACTTCAACGAAATGGCGATTGCCCTGGAACGGCTTCAGAAAGAGGAGGCGGCCAAACTTAGGTTGGAGAGCGAGCTTGAGGTTGCACGCACCGTTCAGGAATACCTGTACCCACGCATGGTGCCTGTGTTGCGTGGCGTCACCGTTGCAGGCCGAACTGTGGCGGCGCGAATGATCGGCGGCGATCTCTATGATTTCTTCGATCTTGGTTTGGAGCGGATTGGACTCCTATGCGCCGACGTAAGTGGAAAAGGGATACCGGCCGCTCTGATGATGGCGAACTTGCAGGCGGTCGCGAGGGCACACCTCGGCGACAGAGTTGATAGTCCGGCTGCGAAGCCCGCCGGGTTCGTTGAAATACTCAATCAGCAGCTCGCCGGCCGCTTCGGAGACAATCGCTACGCGACTCTGTTTTGGGCGAAGTACGACGCGTATAGCGCTGTGTTGACGTACGTCAACGCGGGCCATCCATCGCCGATTCTGATTCGTTCGACGGGGGAGGTTGAAAGGTTGAATTCGGACGGTTTTCCGGTCGGAATGTTTTCGAATGCGCGGTATGTCGCTGGAGAACTACAGATGCGTCCGGGAAGCCGGCTAGTGATCTTCACTGACGGTCTTACCGACGCACGGAACTCCGCTGAGGAGGAGTTCGGGGACGAACGTTTGATTGACTGTTGCAGAACTATCGCGGTGGGGATCGGCGCGGAAGGAGTGGCCGGGGGAGTGATGCGGGCCGTCACAGAATGGGCCGTTGGGACGGAGCAGTTCGATGACATGACAGTTGTTGTGATTGAAGTCGCTCCTTGAGCCAGACTTAGAGGTGACAATCCGCAATCATTGCTTGTCTGCGTCCCCGCGGCGCAACCAACATACCACTGTCACTATGTGGTCACGACCGGTCCACAGGCGTCGCGCAACATTAAAACCGGGAACGGCATCTCGCCGACACGAGTGTCACTGTACGGTCGACAAAGGACCCGTATCTAGCTGAATACGCGGAGTTACGGTGGTCTTCGACACATCCGGAGCTTGGCCGCTCGATTGCACATTACGCAGGTGGTTCGAGAAACGAACAAAACTCAAGACGAGTGAAGGATGAACTTATGAACGTGCAACGAACGGTATTCGGATCTGTTGGGATTGTGCTTCTCTTTGCGGCTGCATCATTCGCAGAGCAGGTGAAGACTGATTATGATCGCAGTGCAGATTTGAGTCAATATAAAACGTATTCCTGGGAGAAGGTTCAGACGCAAGACCCGCTGTTGGTCGACCGGATCAAAGAAGCTGTCAATGGAGCCCTGGCCGCGAAAGGCTGGACACCGGTGGAGTCGGGCGGTAATGTCTCGATTGTCGCGCTGGAGATGACTCAGAATCATCGCACCTTGAACACATACTACGACGGCTTCGGAGGCGGCTGGCGCTGGGGAGGCGGATTCGGAACCTCCACAACTACGGTTGACAACTACAAGGTCGGTACTCTGGTTGTCGACATGTTCGATGCGAACACTAAGAAACTTGTCTGGCGGGGATCGGCGAGTGACACACTGTCAGACAAGTCCGACAAGAACATCAAGAACCTCGACAAGGGAGTGCAGAAGATGTTCGATCATTTTCCCCCGGGCGTGAAGAACTAAGTCCGCCCCCGGTGCGCGTCCGGAGCCTTCCTAATAGGTGTGTTCCGAAGCGCATGTGAAAACCAAGAATGAAGGAGAAATTGAATTATGAGATTACTTCAACAGAGCATGGCACTATTGCTTTCCTGGTGCTTACTCCTCGTGGGCGTACGAGACGGGTTCGCGTATCAGACCAGCGGATCCATCTCGCAGCCACAGTCTGAGGCAGCGCAACAGCCTCAGACAGGGCAAGCGCCTCAAGCAATGCAACAGAGTTCCGACCAACTGCAGCAACTCGTAGCGCCGATCGCACTGTACCCTGACACCTTGATTGCGCAGATCCTGCCAGCCGCAACATATCCGAGTGAGGTAGTGGAGGCCGGGCAGTGGATGGAAAAGCACAAAGATCTGAAAGGCGACAAACTGGCGAAAGAAGTAGACAAACAATCTTGGGATGCCAGTGTCAAGGCTTTAACACAGTTCCCCGCGGTGCTCGCCAACATGAATCAGAATCTTGCCTGGACATCAGAGCTGGGCGACGCCTATGTCAACCAGCAGCAGGCCGTGAATCAGGCGATTCAAACCATGCGGCAGCGGGCACAGAAGGCAGGAAACTTAAAGAACACTTCCCAGGAGAAAGTGAGTACTCAGGGACAAGCGATCGTCATTCAACCGGCGGCGCCCGAGGTGGTTTATGTCCCTCAATACGATCCCTGGTTGGTGTACGGGACCCCGCTGGCTATGTTCCCCGGTTGGTATCCGTTTCCGGGACTCTTCCTGAGCGGCCCGGGGATCGGATTTGGCTTGGGCTTCGGAGTCGGACTATTTGCCGGCTTCGGCTGGGGTTGGCACAGCTGGGGGTACGATTGGCACGGCGGCGGAAGAGTCGTCTACAACCACAATACATACATCTCGCATAGCAGGACTATCGTCAATCGCAATAATTTTAGTTCGAATCGATCGAACTTCAATCATGGGAACGTCAACCATGCCAACTTCAATCGTGGCGCGGATTCTCATGGCGGAGGTGTTGGCGGCCATTCAGGGTTTAACAGCGGGCACTCAACGGCGGGAATGCATTCCGGAGCCTTCAGCGGGTTCGACCATGGCGGGACGGCGAGAGGCAACTCCTTCCGGGGAGGGTCCAGCTTCGGCGGCTCCCACGGTGGCGGCGGCTTCCATGGTGGGGGTGGCGGCCACGGCGGCGGCGGCCACGGCGGCGGGGGGCATCGATAGTTGTCACGAGGTAATGAAACCATGAAAGGAGAAATGATGAAGACGACTAACTTATGGGTCCAAAAAGTGTCAAGTTGCGCCCGGTCCGCCATGGTTCCGTTCGCGATGGTGGCGGTCTGGGCAACCAACGGCGCGTACCCTGGTCTTGCTCAACAATCTACTCAGCAGACGTTCCCGTCGACCGAGACGGCCAGTCAGAGCCTTTTCCAGGCCGTGCAGCACAATGATGGGCAGACGCTTGCAAAAATCCTGGGCGGACCGGCGGAACTCGCTTCCTCCCGTGACGAAGCCCAGGATAAGCTCGAACGCGAGCTGTTCCTCAAAAAATACCAGGAGATGCACCGGCTGGGTCGGGATGCCGACGGATCGATGACCCTGTACATCGGCGCGGAGAACTGGCCGTTTCCTATCCCGCTGATTGCGAATAACGGTGCCTGGCACTTCGATTCGGAAGCCGGCTTGAAGGAAGTGCTGTTCCGGCGAATCGGAGAGAACGAACTCACGGCGATTGCGATTTGCCATGACTTCGTCGCCGCCGAAAAACAACTTCGTACCAATGCGAAGGCTGGCGGTCAAGCGGGCAGTCCTGTTCAGAAAGTGGTGTCAAAATCGGGCGGGGAGGCCGGTCCAGGCGGCGGCCCGGTCCTGATCCACGGTTACTACATTCGCATGCTTGCGACTGGCTCGCGAACGCAAGGTAAAGGGGCCGACGGATTCGCTTTCATCGCCTATCCGGCGGAGTACCGGTCATCTGGTGTGATGACCTTCATAGTCACGTCGAACGACGTCGTCTATGAGAAGGATCTTGGCGCGAACACGT
>JAOAPQ010000323.1 GCA_025462965.1 Bryobacterales bacterium | reverse complement strand
GACCGCCTGCTCGCATCGTCACATTACGGCGAGCGCTGGGGACGGTATTGGCTCGATGTTGCGCGGTACTCGGATGACAAGCTCAGTCCCGAACGGGAAGAGCCGTATCCGAACGCCTACCGTTACCGCGACTGGGTGATCCAGGCGATGAACCAGGACATGCGCTACGACACGTTCGTGAAGGCGCAAATCGCCGGCGATCTTCTGCCCAACCCGGAGAAATACGAGGCTGGACTGGGGTTTTACGCTCTGAGTCCCGAGTTCCAGGACGATCGCGTGGATGCCACAACGCGCGGTTTTCTGGCGCTGACCGTTGCCTGTGCGCAGTGCCATGATCATAAGTTCGATCCCCTTCCGGCGCGCGATTATTACTCGCTCCTCGGCATCTTCGCGAACACGCAGATGCACGAAGTTCCGCTCGCCGCAAAGGATGTGGTGGAAAGCTTCCAATCGCAATCGAAGAAAATCGCCGAGAAGCAAAAAGAGTTGGATGGCTTCCTCGATTCCCAAAGTCAGCAACTGGCGGAGATTCTCGCGACGCGAACATCGGCATATCTGATGGCTTCGGCTGATCTGGCTCCGAAAGACAAGCTCGACCCCGATACTCTCGCGAAGTGGGACCGTTATCTCAAGGATCCAAAGAAGGAACACCCGTATTTGAAGACGTGGTTTGCGGCGCCGGCTGCGGAAAAGAAGAAGGCCGCTGACGATTTCGAGCACCTGATTCTGCAAGTGAACGCGGAAAAGAAGGTGATCGATGATAAGAACCACATCACGCTGGGCGTGAACCCGAATCGCAGCGATCTTTCCGGCGCCAACCTCCTCTCGCTGGAGCGCGATAAGTATGTGCTCTGGGAAGACATCTTCAGCGCGAGCCGCGGCGTGCTGCACTATGGGACGGGCAAAATCGACCGGTTCCTCTCGGGAGAATGGAAGACGCATCTCGATGCGCTTCGAACCGAACTCGCGGCGATGAAGAAAGATTTGCCGCCGCAGTATCCGTTCCTGCAGACCATATCGGATTTGCCGAAATGGCGCGAGCAGCGCGTGTGGATACGCGGAAGCCGCGATAACCCGGGAGATGTCGCCCCGCCGCACTTCCTGCAGATACTCAGCAAGGAAGACCCGAAACCGTTCGCAGACAAGCCCCGCCTGGAATTGGCGAACGCGATTGCGAGCGCGAACAACCCGTTGACGGCGCGTGTGATCGTCAATCGCGTGTGGGCGCATCATTTCGGCGCCGGGCTCGTTCGGACTCCGAGCAACTTCGGTGTCCAGGGAGACAAGCCGAGCCACCCGGAACTGCTCGACTATCTGGCATCGCGCTTCGCGCGTGAGGGCTGGTCGTTGAAGAAACTGCATCGGGAAATCATGCTGAGCTCGGCCTACGCGCTGAGCACGGAAACGGCCGCAAAGAACTTCGAGACGGACCCTGAGAACCGGATGCTCTGGCGCTTCAACCGGCATCGGCTGGACGCCGAAGGTCTGCGCGATTCGCTCTTGTTTATCTCGGGCAAGCTCGACCCGCAAGAAGGCGGCCCTCCGGTCCGGTTTTCAAACGATAACGTGCGGCGGACAGCCTACGGTTTCGTAAGCCGCCGCAAGCTGGACGCCGTGCTCTCCTTGTTCGACTTCCCCAATCCGAATAACACCAGCGAACAGCGCATCGAAACGAATGTGCCGCTCCAGCGCCTCTTCTTTCTGAACAGCGATTTCATCGCGAACCAGTCGAAAGCGCTGACGGAAAGGCTCAAAGACATCCCCGACGATGCCGCCAGGATTCAGAAGGCGTATGCGATCCTGTTCCAGCGCGCGCCGACACCCGACGAGAAGAAACTCGGCCTGGAATACTTGCGGGCGACCAATGAAGCGTGGCCCAGATACGCCCAGGTGCTGATCAGTTCGAACGAATTCAGTTTTGTAAATTGATAACCCCATGACTAGCAGACGCGATTTACTTCGTTCCATCGGTACTGGCTTCGGCATGGCCGGGCTGGCGCAGGTTCTGAACGCCTCCAAGGGGCCTGGCATGGTTGAAGCCACTGCGAATCCCCTCGCGCCTCGCGCTCCGCAGTTCCCGGCGAAGGCCAAGCACGTCATCTTCCTATTCCTCAACGGCGGGCCATCGCAGGTGGACACCTTCGATCCCAAACCGATGCTGGATAAGTACAGCGGCAAGCCGATGCCCGCGGGCAATCTGAAGACCGAGCGCAAGACCGGCAACCTGCTGCGCTCGCCGTTCTCGTTTCAGAAGTATGGTCAAAGCGGGATCGAGCTCAGCGAAATCTTTTCGAAGCTCGGTTCTCACGCCGACGACCTGTGCGTGATCCGGTCCATGTATACCGATCGTCCGAACCACGAGCCGTCGCTGCTCATGATGAACTGCGGCGATAAAATGCCCGGCCGGCCGTCGATGGGTTCGTGGGTGACCTACGGGCTCGGTTCGGAAAACCAGAATCTGCCGGGCTATGTAGTGTTGTGTCCGGGCGCGCCAGTGATCGGTCCGCAGCTCTGGACGTCGAGTTTTCTGCCTGCCGTTTATCAGGGCACGTATATTCCGAATAACGAGCGCAAGCCGGATCAACTCGTGCAATACATCAAAAACAAGGATCTGACGCTTGGCGACCAGCGGCTACAGCTCGATCTGTTGAATAAGCTGAACCGCCTGGCTATTCAGCGCGACGGCGACGATCCGCAGCTGGAGGCGAGCATCCAATCGGCCGAGATCGCGTACCGGATGCAAACCGAGGCTCCCGAGGTGTTCGACATCTCGAAGGAGAGCGAAGCCACGCGCGCCCGCTACGGCGACGGCGATTTCGGACGCGGGTGTCTGATGGCGCGGCGCCTCGTGGAGAAAGGGGTACGCATGGTGCAGGTCTACTACGGCAACGGGCAGCCGTGGGATAACCATGACGACATCCTGATCCATCGCAAACTGGCGGCGGAATCCGATGGCCCCATCGCGGCCCTGCTGCAGGACTTGAAAGCAACGGGGTTGCTGAAAGAGACGCTGGTGATTATCGGTGGAGAGTTCGGACGCACGCCTGTCGTGGAGGTAAGCGGTCTCGTGAAAGTGCAGAACGGCCGCGATCACAACAGCCATGGATTCTCGATGGTGCTGGCCGGGGGCGGCGTGAAGGGCGGGATCGTCCACGGCGCTACTGACGATTTCGGATTCAAAGCAATCGAGAAGCCCGTCCACCCACACGATTTGCATGCGACAGCACTGAACCTGCTCGGGTTCGATCACACCAAATTGACCTATCGCTACAGCGGACGCGATTTCCGCCTGACCGATGTCTCGGGCGAGGTGATAAAAGAGATCATTGTATGATCATCGCTCCCCAGACGTACTTACCCTTATATTATCCTGAGGAATAACTTAGGACTCCTTTAGGTAGGAACGAGTAGCATGAAACCGGCGGCGGTCCCGTTTCATGCCCAAATGGATTCCAATCCTCGCTCTTCTTCTTGCCGTTTGCTTCATCACTACCGTGGGCGGAGTTGTTTCGACAGACAAGGAGATTCGCCGGTACTTAGGGATACAGGATTACGTTGGCATCGTCCCGGAACACGTCAAGGCTGCGGTGATCGAGTATATCCCGATCGGAAGTTCTGAACGCCAGGTCCAACGCGCTCTGGCCGCAAAAAGTATAGGCGTTGATAATGGCAGCGTGTGTGAAGCAAACGGGGACCGCGGCGAGCTCACCTGCCAACTCGGCATTCATCACCATTTCTGGGAACTGCTTCGCGAAACTTATACCATTTCTTTCGCCTTCGATGCCTCCGGCGCGCTGAGGAAAGTGTCAGTGCGATCCGCCCTTTCCTGGGTTTGAGGAGTGATATCAGCGGTACCGCTACAGAACTCGAAGAA
>JAOAPQ010000539.1 GCA_025462965.1 Bryobacterales bacterium | reverse complement strand
CAGGCCTGTGGACTGAGGAGCAGGTCCGCGGATGGCGACGCGTCACGGATGCCGTCCATGCAGCCGGCGGCCGCATGATTGCGCAACTCTGGCACACGGGCGCAATCTCGCATCCTGAACTACGGGACGGCGCGCAGCCCGTATCTGCATCGAGCGTCGATCCAGGCCAGATGTCGTTCACACGGACGGGACGGAAGCCGACGGTAACACCGCGGTCTCTGACGAAGCAGGAGATTCAAGCCACGGTTGCAGACTTCGCGCGAGCTGCGCGAAACGCGATGGAAGCCGGCTTCGATGGTGTCCAGATTCTCGCCAATTATCTCTATCTGATCTCTCAGTTTCTGAATGCCACCACCAACCTGCGTAAAGACGAATATGGCGGGAGCCTGGAAAATCGCTCGCGTTTTCTCTTCGAGGTGGTCGAGTCGGTCCTGGGTGAGCTGGATGCACAACGGGTTGGAGTCAAGATCAGCCCGATGCACGAGGGCGGCGCATTTCAGGCCAACGACGAAACCCTGCTCGTCACCGAATACGCAATTCAGAAGCTGAGCGCCTACAATCTTTCCCACCTGTTGCTCATGGGCAATACCACCGACTTCTCCGGTACTCCACTCGAGAAATTGGCCGGGGATGGCATGTTCCAGCATTTCCGTCCTCTCTTCAAAGGCACACTGATAGCAAACGTGAAGATGGACCGTGATCGCGGCAGTCGCCTTATCGCGGAAGGGCTGGCGGATCTGGTGGCGTTCGGCCGTCCTTATATCGCAAATCCTGACCTGGTCCAGAGGTTTGCAAGGAATACCCCACTTGCCGAAGTGGATTGGGAAACCGTCTACGCCTCGGGTCCACGTGGCTATTCCGATTACCCAACCTACCAACCATCGCAAGATAACCCCGGGGAGCTGACCATCCCAAAGCAACACCCAACGAAGGCGTAGCCTCCTGGGTCGCGGCCGACGCCGACTGAGAGCAAGGGAGTATGAGGAAAACTACCGATGACGGAAACTAAGAAGCTGCAAGGAAAAGTAGCTGTGATCACTGGTGGCACAACCGGAATAGGGTTGGCTACAGCAAAGCTCTTTGTGAAAGAGGGTGCCTACGTCTTCATCACCGGCCGCCGTCAAAAAGAGCTTGACGACGCGGTGAAAGCAATCGGAACCAACGTTACAGGTGTTCAGGGAGACATTGCCAAACTGACCGACCTTGATCGTCTTTATGAGGCAGTCGAAGCAAAAGGGAAATTTGACATCGTCTTCGCCAATGCCGGCATTGCGGAATTTTCTCCTCTCGGCAAAATCACTGAGGAGCATTTCGACAAACTTTTTGACATCAACGTCAAGGGAACGCTGTTCACCGTGCAGAAAGCGTTGCCGCTGCTCAGGGATGGTGGCTCGATCATCCTCACGGGCTCGGTCGCAGGCGTCAAAGGTACTCCGGCCTTCGGTGTCTACGGCGCGACCAAGGCCGCCCTCCGTTCCTTCGTGCGGACCTGGACCTCGGATCTCAAGGGACGTCATATTCGCGCAAATGTCGTTAGTCCTGGTCCGACCGACACCCCAGCTATCGATGCGCAACCTGCGGAGGCTCTTGCGCGGATTGTGTCCACCATCCCAATGGGACGCATGGGCGAATCCGATGAAATCGCCAGGGCTGCGTTGTTTCTTGCCTCGGATGACTCCAGTTTCATCACGGGTATCGAACTGTTCGTTGATGGCGGCAGAGCGCAAATCTGATCGAGAAACCGCTGTGCTGCCTCGCTACTTGAGCGAATCTCATGAACCGCTCAAAACAAAAACGCCCAACGTCGATTTGCAAGAGAGGAAAACAATGAGCGATTTAAATGCAGAGAAGAACAAGGCGATCGTACTGGAAGCATTCGATACCCTGTTCAATAAGCGAGCGTACACGGCTGCGGAGCGATTTTGGTCTCCCAACTACATTCAACATAGCGCCCATAATCGAGCCGGGACGAGACGGGCTCTTCAACCTCATCAAGGCCGCGCCGCCGTCGCTCAAGTATGAGCCTGGGGTGATTCTGGCAGAAGGTGAATACGTCATCGTTCATGGCCGGTTCTCCAACATCGGACTGCCGGTGAATTGGATTGCCGCGGACGTCGTTCGCTTGGAGGGTGGGATTCTCGTCGAACATTGGGATGTCATTCAGGACGAAGCTACCGAGCAGCAGTCTAAGAGCCGGAATCGATGTTCGGCGACTCATTCCCGAAGTAAATACGAGCGGAAAGTCGCTTAACAACACTCTTCTCTGCACTTCGGAGGTTCTTGGCCGTGCTCCGCTAAGGTTGCCGAGGGACTCAACTACGGCCTCCGGCTACCGAGCCACAAACGGACTGTGGTGCCAGATGAGCGCCGAGTGTTTGCCTACGACGGCGAAAAGCGAAAGCTAGCGGGGCCTCTGCTCGTTGCGACCAATATCCATGAGATCGATTTCAATAGTTTCGGTGATTCGATCATTTGCCCCTCGCGACACTGACGGGCCAATAACATCGCTCCGAACGAGCGCACTGAAAGTCAAGATCGCCCTCGACCGGTGCTTTCGAGATGCCCCATCTGGACAGCCTCGGCTTTCCATGGCGCTATGAAGGCCGCGAGAAGGTCGAAGGATTCTTCAACTTCGTCCGCGATCTCTATCCGGACTGGATTTCCACGATGTGAAGGTTGTCTGCGAAACGCCTGACGTAGTGCTGACGGGAACAATACCGGGACATCGTTGATTCGGTATCTTCAACCGCTTACAAGGAAGGAGTAAAAATGGCCTCCCAGAACGACTGCGGTACTCGCCCACAGGTTATTGATTCTAAATGGTGGCCAGGGACGGGATCGAACCGCCGACGCCGGCCTTTTCAGGGCCGCCTAGCAAGCGAACTAAGCGGTCTGGAATCAGCGGATATCATTGAGACGATTAGCCTTCTGCCGTCCTCGAATTAGGATGGTTTAGGACCCATTGGGATGACTTCAACCGTACGATGGTCGTGTATTGGTCGCGCCCGTCAGATCCATTCACGTTCCAAGTCCCCTGTATGAATACATCCTCGCGACGCACGGCTGATACTGCCACAGAATTTGATCGACCGCCGCCGCCACGTGGTAGCGTCGGCAACTCGCCTGCCCCGTGAATTCTGTGCCAGTTGGTATAAGGTAAACTGGATTAGATTGAAATCGCACGTGGTACAGAATTGGCAGGGTATTTTAGCTTGACCCAGGAGCCAATCGCGCAATCAAGGTGTAGTGAAGTCTGGAAGTCAAATTTAGCAATTACACAGCGGCGGTTGCAGGATAAACTGGCGCTGGATTCTCCCCGAACTCGAACACGATAGGACGCACCTCAACCGCATGGTCTCTAAATTGTCGTTAGCAAGATTTGCCGCAAGGATTTTAGGCGCCTACTGCTCCGGACACTCATGAAATTCTGCGGGCCAAGTATGGCGATCGGCGCATTTGTTGGTCTGGTGGCTTTTCTCGCGCGTTTGACGAATTGCTGAGCATTGCCATGCAGGCCAGACTGACTGTCGGAGCGTTTCCAGCCTGGTGCGGCGCACGCCTTTCCGCGGTTTAGCGCTGCGCCATGGGTAGTCCCATTCTGGAAGTACGCAACCTGCGCAAGGACTACGACGGAGGACGAATCGAGGCTCTCCGCGGTGTCGATCTCTCCATCAACCCTGGCGAATTCGTTGCCATTAGCGGACACAGCGGTAGTGGTAAATCTACCCTGCTCCACCTGCTCGGCGGGCTCGATACCCCCACCAGTGGCGAGGTCCTGTTCCGCGGTGCGCCTCTGGACTCTTCTATTAGCCTCGACACGTATCGCTGCCATCATGTTGGATTCATCTTCCAGGCTTTCTACCTACTGCCCACCTTGTGTGCTGTCGAAAACGTGCAGGCCCCCATGCTCGCTACGAGAAATGGCGCTGGCAATCGCGAGGAACGTGCCGAGGCACTGCTGCGTGAAGTGGGGCTTGAGCACCGAATGCGCCAGCATCCGAATGAACTCTCTGCGGGAGAACGGCAACGCGTAGCGATTGCTCGGGCGCTGGCCAATAACCCTTCAATCCTGTTGGCAGATGAGCCCACCGGGAATCTCGACAGCACGAACTCAGCGCGAATTTTGGAGATCCTCACTGGCATTCAGAAGACCCGCGGCATGACGCTGATTGTCGTCACGCACGAGGACGAGATTGCGAACTCTGCGCCACGTCACATCCGCATTCACGATGGAAGGATCGTGCCGTGAGATTCGCCTCTGTTGTGGCTGCGGCAGTGCTGCTCATTGCGACCACTGCGCACGCGGCGGATGCGCGAGCGGTGATTGCCGTCGCGCGTCAGCGCATTGAGACTGCGGATTTTCGCGCCACCGGACGCCTGGTGCGGGTGGATGCAAGTGGGAATCGAATCAGCAATGCCATCACCATCAAGGCGCACTGGTTTCCAGGTGTTCTGCGCGCGCTCGTCGAGATCGTCCCATCCCGAACGCCGGCGGGAAATGCGCGCCCGGATGCGCGCGTCAGTATCTTGCTTGAAATGCGGCCCAACGGCCAGAATAAGATCTGGATTTTCCGTTCACACGAGTCCGCGCCAGCCTCGTTGCCTTTTGATAAGTGGAGCGAGAGTGTATTCGGCAGCGACTTCAACTATGAGGACTTTCTCCAGCCGGAGTATTACTGGCAGGGCCAGACGATTCTTAAGGGTGCCAGATTTGGCGCTCGCGATTGCGATGTACTGAAGAGTACACCGGGCGCGTTGGATCATTCACACTATGCCGAGGTCCAAACGTGGCTCGACCACACCATCGGCTACCCCGTCTATGTGGAGAAGACGCTGAAAGATGGGGGAATCGTGAAGGAATTCACATACTTCGGTTTGAGCCAATCGGGCGGAGTCTGGTCAGCCAGACAGGTGGAAGTGAAGATACATGGCCGCCCCGGATCGACCCTCCTGATTGTCGAACGCGGAAGCACAAAAGCAAATCTCAGCATCAGGGACTTCAGTCCCGAACAGATCAGCAAATTCGAGGATCGCCCATGACCCTTCTTTTCGTATTTCCGGTTGCCGTTGCGGCGTTGCTCGTCGCGGGATTCCTCTATCAATGCATCGGCGGCAGTCTTGACCGAAGGCGGTATACCGGTCCGGGTCGTTGGGTGGAAATTGAGCGAGGGCGAAGGCTTTACGTGGTCGAGAAGGGATCGGGCGGACCTGCCGTGCTCTTCGAGGCCGGCATCGCGGCCACCAACTTGAACTGGCATCACATACAGGAAACTGTTTCTCGCTTCACTTCCACAGCGTCTTATGATCGCAGCGGCCTTGGCTGGAGCAGCCCATCCTCCACTGTGCGCACGCCGGGAAACATCGCAGCTGAACTGCACACCATGCTGCAATTCGCCGGCATCAAGCCGCCCTACATCCTCGTGGGACATTCCTTCGGCGGGTTGGTGGTGCGCCGGTACGCGGTCACCTATCCGGAAGATGTCGCAGGCGTTGTACTGATCGATCCGATGCGCTGCGAGGAGTGGCCGCCACTCAATCCAGCCAAGCAAGCCATGATCGATCGAGGCAAGAAACTCTCTGGTTACGCGATTCCGATTGCGCGCTTTGGACTGGCCCGGCTCGCTGTAACCTCTCTGCTATGCCGTTCTGGGCGTATCTCGGGGCATCTTGCTGGTGCCGCAGGGGTCGGGGGCCTCCATGTTCTGAAACGGGTCACGGAAGAAGTGGGCAAGATGCCCAGGGAGGTGTGGCCTATTGTCGCCGCACATTGGTCGCGACCGAGCTACTACGCCGGAATGCAACGCCATGTGGAAGCAGTCCCAGAAACAGTTCGTGAGATGGAGGACGCCGATCCCATTCGCGAGATCCCGGTACTGTTGCTGACGCCCGGAAACTCGACCCCTTTTTCCGACCTGTGTCTCGACCAAATCGGGGACAATGTGCGGCAGGTGATTGCGTCGGCCAGCGAGCACTGGATCCATCTCGATGAGCCCGGACTCGTCGTTGATTCGATTCTCGAGATGGTGATGGCAGCAACCCCTGCGGAGATCCCAGTAACAATCTGACTCCGTTGCACTATTGCGGAAGGAATCGAGCAACGGGTGAGGCCGGCTACGCCGACTTCAGTCCATCAGCTCTGAAAATCGCTCCTGCAGCACCCGTCGAAGATACTTGCCGCTGTGATTCTGCGGCAGGTCGCCGGGGACGAGAATCCAGATGCGCCGCGGCGCCTTATAAGCCGCGAGATTATTGCGGCACCAATTCAGCAGGTCAACTTCTTCAGAAGAAGAACCTGGCTGCAATTCAACTGCGGCCACGGGGATCTCGCCCTTCTCCTGGTGGCGCAGGCCGAACGCGACTGCGCGGGCCACAGCAGGATGGGCCAGCATTGCTTCTTCTAGTTCGCGAACGTACACGGAGTAGCCGCCCGACTTGATCACATCCTTTGTGCGCCCCACAAACCGGATAAGTCCAAGGCGATTGCGCATAGCCAGGTCACCGGTACGCAACCAGCCGTCGCCGGTAAGAAGGCCCTGAGCATCGCCCTTGTCCTTCCAATAGTGCGGAGCGAGACCGCGACGACGAATCTGGCATTCGCCCGCTACACCCGCTGGCACGGTCTGGCCATTCTCATCTACCAGGCGGATGCGAAACGGCGGCACGGGGAGACACAGGTCGCCACTCCCGCGCAGCAACGGCAACTCAATGCCCATCATGGCGAGGCCGCCCAACTCCACCATGCCATAGCCGTTCAGCAGAATGGGTGGGATACGCCAACCACCGAGCAGCCGGAATAGGGCTCCGAACTGCCGCAGACGCAGTCGAACTTCCGAGGGAAGGTGGTCGCTGGCGGAGAGCCAAACACGCACACTCGCCAAGCGTGCCGGTGCGGGGTTGCTGTTGACCAGGCGGGCAAACATGGTGGGCACGCCAACAAAGGCGGTGATGCGGAAGCGCTCAACAAGGTCCAGCGCAGCATCGACATCGAAGCGATCGAGAAAGCATCCGCGGATACCCGCCATTAAGCCGTACAGAGCAATGCTCACAGCCATTATGTGTGACCAGGGCAACGCTACGAGCGCAAGGTCCCGCGGGCCCAAAAATATCCCAGAGAGTACCGTGGACGCGCGCGCCCCAAGCAATGCGTTGCTCGACAAGGCTGCGCCCTTGGGAAATCCACTTGTACCGGAAGTATGAAAGATGGCAACCGTTGCGGCCGGATCGATGGTGACTGGTGGTGACGGCGCATCAGTCTCGGAGACGCGCAGGAATCCGTCGAGCGTCTCCTTCTCATCATCTGCCTGTATCCAAGTGCGCACATCAAGGGCCTGGCGATCGCCGATGGTCCGTTCAAATACCACTCTGTCGGTAACGAGAATTTCTGTGCCGCTATCGGCGAGAATCCGGCGCACTTCGGCAAGGGAGAGCTGCGGATTCAGCGGAACCGCAATGCCTCCCGCGCGGATAATGGCAAGAAACCAATGGAAGCATTCCCGATTGTTGCTGCGATAGATGGCAACAGGCTGGCCCGGGCGAAGCGCGATGGCCTGACGTAGAAAAGCATCGATGGAGCAAACTTCTGCGTGCAGATCGGAAAGATGAAAGACGCCGCTTTCGTATACGGCGACTTCGCAATTCCCTTTCCGACGAACCAACTCGTCCACAAAATTAGCGACCGTGACTCCGCGGTCCCACGCGAGTTGATAGCGTTGGATAATACTCATTGCGCAAAGTCCGGCTTGCGGCCCCAGTCGCTGGCCACACAATATTGGAAAAGGCGGTCGAGATAATCGAGTACCGGTGGCGGACTCACCCCGGCAGGCTGCAGAAGACGTTCGGCATTGCTTGTGTCAAACTGCATGCGCATGGTGAAGTAATCCCGATAGGCGCGGCCGTCGCGCAGCACACGACGTTTGCGTCCCCACAGAGAGAGAAACAGAAGTGGCCGCACCACGGCGAAGAAGAATTTCGGATCGACGAAACGCGGCTCGGGACCGTCAAAGTATTCCATTGCGCGATGGGCAACTTGCTGGATAGTCGCGCTGGCGCGCGGTCCGGCACAGAGGTGAACTGTACAGCCCAGGGCGGCTTCATCAAAGAGGAGTTGAGCGACGGAACTGGCGACAAAATCCACGGGCACAATGTCGAGTACCGCGTCAGGATAGCCAGGGACGGTGCGCCAAAGGCGTCGTGCGTAGATCTTCAGCGGCCAGTACATCATCTTGAAGCTGGAGGTGACGCCGGTTCTGGAGTCCCCCACGATGATGCTGGGACGCAGTATCACGCCGGGAAGCGAACCGAGGCGCGATTGTACAAAGGCCTCAGCCTCGGCCTTGGTTTGTTCGTAGGTGTTGCGATAGCTCTGGCCCACGGCAAGCTCGTTTTCGCGCACCAGGTCCGAGCGCTCGCCGGCCACGTAGGCTGTACCGACGTAGGCGAAGCTTCGAAGCTGGCGCGCGCCGCGCGCAAAATCGAGAATATGCCGGGTGCCCTCGACGTTAATGCGGCGTGCCTCGTCGAGCGAATGATCGAACTGCACCGTAGCAGCGGAGTGAATCACTCGGGTTGTTTCAGCCGAAAGGCGCCCGTAGGCGGCTGGATCCAGCCCACAGTTAGGCTGGCTGATGTCTCCTGAAAAAACCTGAACGCGCGACCGCTCCGCCAAAGGAATGAATGAATCAGCGCGCTGCTGACCCGATTGCCCGGCTCTGTTGCGGATGAGCAGCGCCAGTGCGGCGTTCGGCTTCCGCTCCAGAAGTTCGCGCACCAGCTGCACTCCGAGGAAGCCAGTTGCGCCGGTAACTAAAATGAGCTCTTCGTTGTTCATTTCAAAACCGGCCTTAGTCCGCGAACAATAAGAAGGCCGGCGAATCATGAACCGCTGGGTGCCTGTGCGACGGGCTGCGCTACCGCTCATTATAGCCTGCGAGCAGTGTCGACCTAATTGTCTCCCCGGGGCGGCAAGAGGATAACTTTACTCGAAGTACCCGGAATGGCCGCACTAGCCATGGGGTCAGAAAGCGCTATCGGTTGAGGCGACCTTTACCGCCTTCTTAGGCGTCTGCATGGTGCGGGGTCCCAGTCGGGAAATCCGGGTCCGGCTGAGCTATTGAGATACGTTGTGCCGGAACGCATCAAGTCCGGATGGCTGTAGGGGGCAGGGAAAAGTCGACAGCCAGACGCAACCCATCGAGCCCTTCGCCGACGGCTAGGCCGAGCGCACCCCTTGCCGCACAGAGCTTGCGCGGATGCGAATCTACGTCGCGATAGCGGAGGGCATCTGGCGGGCCGAAGGTAGAAAATTGGAAATGACACCTGGACCTCTTATTCTGAATGGGCGCATCGAATACCGCCGCGACAAACTCGCAGCTCAACTTTCTTCAACGCGAAGACAAAAGGACGCATTCCAGCTTCATGGCCAAATCATTGTCGTTCACGGGATTTGTTTTGAAGAACGTGCGGCGCCGGCGGCTGAGGACTCTGCTCACGCTGGCTGGAATCGGAACGGCGGTGGGCGCGTTTGTAGGCCTGGTAGGCTTTTCGAGCGCGTTCGAACAGCAGTGGTTGCGTATTTACTCCAGCAGCGGCACTGACATCGCCGTGATTCAGGGGACCTTCCTGAACACTTCGCTGGACGAATCGACGACCGCAAAGCTCAGGGTTTTGCCCGATGTGGCGCAGGCCTCGCCCACGATCTTTAACCTGATGGACCTGACACCGGACGTGAATGCGCTGGTATACGGCTGGAAGGACGATGCATTTCAGTTTGGTTCTCTGCAGATTCTTGCAGGGCAGCGATTTCGCGACGGCCGCGCCGAAGTCATGCTCGGCGATTTGCTCGCTCAGGGTCTGAAGAAGGCCCCCGGCGACATTCTTGAAATTCAGGGCACGCCATTCACGGTAACTGCCATTTATCACGGCGCTTCAACGCTTGAGGCGGCCGCGGTTGTCATGCCGCTGGACCAGTTGCAACAGCTAAGCAGCTTGCAAGGCAAAGTTTCGACGATTGATGTTCGGCTGCGCCCAGCGCCTCGCGGAGAAACGTCGGAACAATACTTGAAGCACGCGCAGGCTGAGATCGAAGCTGCTCTGCCGGGAATGCGCGCTGTTCCCGCGGCGGAGCGCGCCAGCGACAATCAGTTTGTGAAGCTGGCCCACGCATCCGCCTGGGGCACCTCTTCGCTCGCCCTCCTCATCGGCATACTGGGAATCGCCAACACCATGGCGATGTCGGTTTTCGAGCGCACGCGGGAGATCGGCATCCTGCGCGCTCTGGGTTGGAACCGATGGCAGGTCCTGGCGCACATTGAGATTGAAGCAGTCATGCTTGGCCTGGGCGGGGGATTTCTCGGTATCGCTTTAGGATGGTGTGCTCTGGAGGTGCTGGCGGCTTTGCCGCGGACCGCGAGTCTCGTTTCGGCGTCACTCCACTGGCAGCTTCTTGCCGAGGCGGTGGGAATCGCGGTGTTCGCCGGGCTGATTGCCGGAGCGCTTCCGGCGTGGCGCGCAGGGCAACTCTTACCCGTGGATGCGCTGAGGCACGATTAGCCGATCTCGCACAGGAACCGTTCGCCCAGTGCTCGCCGTGGGATCTTGCCGTTGCGATGGTGTGGCAAGTTGGTGCGGCCAAGAACGCAGATGCGGCGCGGCGCTTTGGCCGCGGCCCCATTCCAGCAGATCGCTCTTATCGGCGGGCGCACCCCGCTGCAGTTCGACCTCTGCAGCGGCAATCGGGACACCTGCTACCGCAGCAGTTTTTACTGGCACCTGAAATCAATGCATTATTGAAGAGGGCAATGGCAAGATTTGGGGCATTTTGTTTTCCGGGAACCGGTCATCTCAATCCGATGGCCGCGCTGGCGCATTCCTTGCAACTGAGAGGCCATGAGGTGGTGATCTTCGGGATCGCCGACACCGAAGCAGGTGTGCGTGCCGCGGGCATCGAGTTTCATCCGATCGGCGCCGAAGACTATCCGCCCGGCACCCTCAAGAGGCTGGACGAGCAATTAGCGCGGTTAAAGGGGATCGCGGCCTTTCGATTCACGTTGGAGCGGGTGAGGAATTCGACGCGGATGATCCTGCGCGACGGGCCGGAGGCGGTGCGGACAGCCAACGTAGAAGCGCTGCTGGTCGACGAGGCGGAGTTTGCTGGAAACGTGGCAGACCATTTAGGCCTGCCCTGGATCTCCATCGCCTTGATTCCTCCCCTGCTCCCCGACGACCGGTTTCCGCCCTTCTGGCTCGGCTGTGCGGCGGGACAGGATCGGCTCAGCCGTTTGCGGAACCGCCTTGCAATTCATTTGCTTTTGCGGATCGCAACCCCCATCTTCAAAGAAGTGAACCAGCAGCGTACCGCATGGGGACTGAAGCCCCAAACGCGTCCCGAGGAAGGGCTATCGCCTCTGGCGCAAATTACTCAGTTGCCTGAAGCACTGGAGTTCGAAATCCGCGGCAAAAAGCCAGCCGGGCTTCACTATACCGGGCCGTTCTTACACGCTCAACAGCGTCCTGCCGTCGACTTTCCCTGGGACCGCCTCGACGGACGCCCACTCATTTACGCATCGCTGGGCACTCTCCAGAACGGTTCGGAAGCCATCTTCAGAACGATCACAGATGCCTGTGCCGGACTCGGCGCACAATTATTGATTTCGCTTGGTGGCGGACTCGATCCGGCAAGACTGGGAAAGCTGGCCGGCGATCCGCTGGTGGTGCGCTTTGCTCCCCAACTGGAGATTCTGAAGCGGGCCGCGCTGGTGATTACGCATGCCGGCCTGAACACGGTCCTCGAGTCGCTGTCTGAGGGAGTGCCGCTGGTGGCCGTGCCCCTCGGCAACGACCAACCCGGGGTGGCGGCGAGGCTCAAGGCACGCGGAGCATGCGTAGTGGTTTCACGGCACAGGCTAAACCCGACCCGGCTTCGCAAAGCAGTCATGCTCGTGCTTCAAGATGCCAGATACCGCGAAGCGGCCCAGGTCTTGCAGAGAGCTATCCAGCAGTTGGACGGACCAGACCGCGCTGCAGATCTCATCGAACAGGTGCTGAAACTCCATTCGACTCAGCCCCTAGCCTGATCCGCCTCGTTCATCCCGGAAACTGGCCACGGATCTCCACTCTTTGGCTTTTCCCTCACTTCGCATCCTCACTGCCTGGAAAGATCTCCTTGCCCACCAAGTAGGTTTCACGGTGTAGAGAATGGCCAGCGCAGAAACGCGTGCCTATTGAGAGCCATCCTCGGTGATCGCGGCTGTATCACCGCCCAACCATCAATTACTACTATTCGATCTACATCCCGGCCCGCCTCCGGCGGGGATGATACTTTCCATTCCGTCAGACTGCCAGTGACAGGATTCAAATGAAAAGCGTGGCAGCATAGTCCTTGGGATGAGCGGCAGGATGCTTCTGGAATGATTGTTTGAAAAAAGGGCTGGCGTCGCCCATTCCTCGGCGTTCACATTTAGAACATTCCAAGGCTCTTAGAAGATCGCTCGCAATTAGGAAAGGAACGCACGACCAATACGCGACCATAGCTAGAACCGTCATGTTATTGAAAAGAAATGTTTACCAAAAACGCGAGAAAGACTCCCGAATGGGAGGCTTCTGTTTTAGGTCTTGTCAGTTATTGATTCTAAATGGTGGCCAGGGACGGGATCGAACCGCCGACGCCGGCCTTTTCAGGGCCGCGCTCTACCACTGAGCTACCTGGCCAACGCTCGCACTTTTGTGCGTGCTGGAAGTGCTGTTCA
>JAOAPQ010000318.1 GCA_025462965.1 Bryobacterales bacterium | reverse complement strand
TCGAGGGCCTCAACACGCCCACTAGCCTCGCACTGGACGAATCCACGGGGACCGCCTACATCGTTTCTCGCTCTGAGGGGAAGATTT
This sequence comes from Bryobacterales bacterium, assembly GCA_025462965.1. Taxonomy (GTDB): domain Bacteria; phylum Acidobacteriota; class Terriglobia; order Bryobacterales; family Bryobacteraceae; genus JALYXI01. The sequence goes on along the minus strand of JAOAPQ010000318.1, from coordinate 5,614 downwards.
TCAGCGCCAAATATCGCTAAAGCAAAAATATCGTCGCGCTGCCGGGGGGCAGCCTCACCTTTTTCGAAGTGGGAGATTTCTCCGCGGATGGTTGGGATGACCGGACCCTACAATTCGGTGACCGGCGTTGAGAAAGAGATGATCGTGAGCCGGTTCATCAACAGCATGCCGGTGCGTATGGAGGCGGCGAAGGGCATGGTGGAACTGCACTCGGTGATTGTGGATGTCGACGAGGCCACCGGCAAGGCGCAGGCGATCCGGCGGCACAACGATTATGGGGACTGAGGGACACGCGGGCGATAGCCGCGTTTTCTTTTTTTCGCCGGCATTGGCGCTGGAACCGAGCACGGGCCGGCTTCTACCGGTCTGTTCGCTCAGGTGTCGCAGAAATATAGGACGATAAGCCGGCAAAGCTTTGGGAAAGGATAACGCGGCTATATCGCCGCGTGTCCCCTCGCATGGTATGGTGGCCTGTTTGGACATGCGTCATACCGACTCCTTCAGCCCCGTTGCGCCTACCTTGCGCTGTTACCTGACTGTCACATTTTGGCTGTTCGGATACCTGAGTATTCCAGCCGCTTCCGCCCAATCCGTACCCAACACAACTCTGTCGGGAACCATCTCGGATAGCAGCGGCGCGCCTGTGCCGAATGCAGGATTGGAACTGGTCAATGCCGCCAACAACTTTTCCAAGCGCGCCACGTCGGATCAGCAAGGGCGCTTTCTGTTCAGCCTGATTCCGCCGGGCAGCTATCAGTTCTCGGTCATCGCCGCCGGATTCGCTCCGTTCACGCAACAGGGAATCACGTTGGACGTCGATGTTCCCGCGACGTTGCGCGTGAAACTTGCGCTGGCCGGGGCATCGCAGCAGGTGACTGTCACGGCGGATACCCCCAAGGTGGATTCCGAGTCGGGAACCCTGCGCCAGGTCGTATCCGAGAAGTACATTCAGGAACTCCCTCTGAACGGACGCAATGCCGCCGCGCTGGTCTTCATGGCGCCTGGCACGGTAGTGGGCAAAGGGACGGATACTGCCACGTACGCGACTACCAGCGATACGCAGGCGGTCTCGGTGAATGGCACGTTCGGCAATCAGGTGTCTTACAAGCTCGACGGCGCGAGTCATCAGGACAACATCACGAACCTGAATGCGGCTTTTCCGAATCCGGATGCGCTTGCCGAGTTCAGCGTGCAGACCAACAATTTCGATGCGCAATATGGAGGCTCCGGCGGCGCCATCGTCAACATCGTGACGCGGTCCGGCACCAATGCCGTGCATGGCACCGTGTTCGAATATCTTCGCAACGGCGCGCTGAATGCGCGAAACTTTTTCGCGCCGCAAGTAGATGCGCTGAAGCGGAATCAGTTCGGCGCTTCGGCCGGCGGCCCGATTAAGCGCGACACATTGTTTTTCTTTGGCTCGTATCAGGGTACGTTGCTAAGCAATATTACTTACGGAAATACCGCGTTTGTCCCCACTGTGGCGCAGCGGACGGGAGACTTCTCGGGATCGAAGACGATGATCGATCCGGCAACTGGCAAGGGATTTGCCAACAATGTGATTCCGGCGGCGCAGATTTCGCCGATCGCGGCGGCGATCCTGCAGAAGGTTCCCGTCTCCAACGACCCCACCGGAAAGCTGCTTTATGCGGTGCCGAGCACGTCGCAGAATCACCAGGAACTCGCCAAGGCGGACTATTACGCCAACCGCCATCAGTTTACGGCCAGCTACTTCCACGTGCATTACACCGATCCCGGCTGGAATGGCAATGGGACCCTGCTCAATTACAAGATCGGGCAAGACCAGAACACGCACAGCTTTAAGGGCGGCGACACATGGACCATCACCCCGAGCCTGGTGAACTCACTAACGCTCTCCGGCCTGATCCTGGACTCGACCCAGATCCGGACGGCTCCGTTTTCAATTTTCGACTTCGGGGCCATCAATGCCACCAAGCCGGAGCGCCTGTTTCAAGAGACCGGCATCAGCGTGACCAGCTATTCGGGGTGGGGCTCGGGCGGCACGCAGCCGCCGGGCAACTGGCGGCGGGATAACTATGACATCTCCGACGTGGTGAGCTGGAACCGGGGAAGCCACGCGATGCACCTGGGCGCGCAGTACACGCCGTACACGCGGTTTGACTCTAAGACAGGCTACCAGGAAGAGCCGCTGCTCACTTTCACTGGCACGGCGACGGGCAACGGTCTGGCCGACCTCCTGCTTGGCAAAGTAAACACATTTACGCAGACCGCCGGCAAGGTGAAGTTCACACGCGGCCAGCAGCTCAACGCGTTTTTCCAGGACAACTGGCGGCTGCATCCGCGTTTTACGCTAAACCTGGGGCTTCGCTGGGAGCCGTTTCTGCCCTACGGCGACCCCGTGGCGGAGCAGGTGGGCGGGTACATTCCGGGTTACCACTCGCAACGGTTCCCGAACGCTCCGGCGGGTCTTGTATTTGCGGGCGACCCAGGCTTCCCCTCGAACGGACTGAAAACCGGCTTGGGCAACTTCGCGCCGCGGCTCGGCTTTGCCTGGACTGCGGTAGCGGGCAAGCACACCACGACCGTACGCGGCGGCTGGGGCCGGTTCTACATTCTGCCGTTCGCGCGGCTTTATAACAATTTCGTGCAGAATGCGCCATTCAGCCCGTCGGTCTCGCTGTTCGGCGTGAGCCTGGCAGACCCGTTCGGCTCGGCGGGCGTGGCGAATCCTTTCCCGCCATTTGCGCCGGTGAACCCAAGTGCGAATGCGCAGTTTATACTGCCCGTGACTTATCAGTTCTTCGATCCGAACTGGCACATCGGACACACGAACAGCTGGAACTTCACCATCGAGCACCAGCTTACGGCGAGCCTGGTGGCGCGCTTCGCGTATGTAGGCACTGCCGGCCGCGACCTGCAGTACTTCCGCGAGCTGGACCCGGCGGTTTATAGTCCTGGCGCAACCACGGCCAACACCAACGCGCGGAGGACGCTGTCGCCGAATTTCGCTTCGATGATCAAGATGACCAACGACGGCTACTCGAACTACAACGCGCTGCAGGTCACATTGGAGAAGCGCTTCACGCGGCAACTCATGTTCGTGACGCACTACACCTTCTCAAAGTCGCTCGATAACGAGTCGGTAGAAGCGCAGTTCACGGTCAGCAGTCCGAACCCCTACAGCACGACGTCGAACTACGGGCTGTCGGACTTCAATACGCCGCACAACTTCTCGTTCTGGAGCGTCTGGCAGGCGCCGGCTCTCGCGGGCTCGCCGGCATGGCTGCGCCTGCCGCTGGGCGGGTGGCAGAGCAGCGGCATCTGGTCGTGGCGGAGCGGGACGCCGTTCAACGTGACATCCGGCCAGGACCGCTCGTACAGCGGCGTGGGTCTGGACCGCGCGGATCTGACGGGCGATCCGAACCTGCCGGGGAACCGCACCCGTGGTCAGATCGTTAGCCAGTACTTCAACACAGCCGCGTTCGCGCTCAATGCGCCCGGCACATTCGGGAACGTGCCGCGCAACTATCTGGCGGGGCCCTCGTATTTCAACGTGGACTTCTCGATGCAGAAGAGTTTCCAGCCGCTGGAGCGCCTGCGGGTCACGCTGCGGGGCGACTTTTTCAACATCTTTAATAACGTTCACTTCAACGCTCCGGGCGCGAGTGTGAGCAGCACGTCGACGTTTGGGAAGATTACGTCGGCGGGCGATCCGCGAATTTTGCAGATCGCGCTGCGGCTGCATTTCTGATGGCGACGGTACACTCTATGGAATGATGAGCTTCCGGGCGGCTAGCGACCAATCGCTGCTGATTCGATTCGGAGCACCGGCGCCGAAAGTGCCGGCGGTACGGCTGCTCAGCGTGCCCGGGATTCGGAATGTGCATCCGGCGTATGAGTCGCTGCTGGTAGTGTTCGATTCGCTGGCTCTCGATCATGAGGCGGTGGAACGCATCGTTCGGGATCTGATGGCGGAGGAGAGTGCTCTGCCGGATGCGGCGCCTCGGGTTGTCGAGATACCGGTGAGTTATGGCGGCGAGAACGGCCCCGATCTGGAGGATGTTGCGGCGATATCCGGGCTATCCGCGGCGGAGGTAATCGAGTTGCATTCGGCGACCATTTACACCGTTTCCTTCCTTGGGTTCGTTCCGGGATTTGCTTATCTAAGCGGTCTTCCCGACCGGCTTGCCGCGCCGAGGCTAAAAAGTCCGCGCACGCGGGTCCCGGCCGGCAGCGTGGCGATCGGCGGGAAACAGACCGCCGTGTATCCCATGACAACGCCTGGAGGATGGAGATTGATCGGGCGGACCACGCTCCAACTGTTCGATCCCGCGCGTGAGAAGATGAGCCTGCTCGAGATCGGAGATCAGGTGCGGTTCCGGCCTCTATGAAGACGATTCGGGTGGAATCGCCTGGTCTGTTCACCACGGTTCAGGATTTGGGGCGGCCCGGTTTCGGACCGATCGGTGTTTCGGCATCGGGCGCCTGCGACCCGATCGCGTTGCGCGTGGGAAACCTTCTGCTAGGTAACACGGAGAATGCCGCTGGGCTCGAGATGACGCTGCAAGGCGGCAGATACTTGTTTCCGGAAGGCGCGATGATTTCGCTGGGAGGTTCGGACTTCGGCGCGACTGTGGACGGATCGCCCGTGCCGGTCTGGGTTCCACGCGAGGTGATGCCTGGACAGGTATTGACGGTGGGCCGATCGCAATCGGGAGCGCGCGCTTACCTGTGCGTTCGCGGCGGGGTTGCCGTTCCGCTGGTGCTCGGGAGCGCTTCGACGCACATCTTGAGCGGCCTTGGCGGTTTGGAAGGGAGACCGCTGCGCAAGGGCGACGTATTGCCAATCGGGCCGGAACCGGAGCGGCCGCCGAGGCGTGGGGTGCGCGAGAGCGCAGCTGCGGAACTTGGTCCGCGAAAGATGCTTCGGGTGACGGATGGGCCGCAGACCGACTGGTTCGCGGACTCGACTATTTCCGATTTCTACGCATCGACTTATACGGTGACGCCGGAGGCGAATCGGATGGGTTTGCGGCTGGAGGGGAAGGCGTTGGCGTCCGGCGTCTCCGGTGACATGATGACAGAGGGGGTCAGCCTCGGCTGCATTCAGGTCCCATCCGGCGGCCAGCCCGTCATTCTGTTCGTGGAGCAGCAGACTACGGGCGGGTATCCGAAGATCGCGAATGTGATTGCGGCGGACCTGCCGAGTGTCGGGCAGCTCAAGCCCGGCGACCAGATTCGTTTCGTGCGCCTCGATCTGCGGGAGGCGCGCGAACTGCTCTACATGCAGGAGCGTCTGATCAGGACGGAGAGTTCCTATTTATGAAAGATATCGACCTGAATTGCGATATGGGCGAGGTCCGCGAGGCGATCGACGACGGCTCGCAGGAAGCGCTGATGCCGTTTCTGACTTCTGTAAATGTGGCTTGCGGCGGACACGCCGGCGATGACGAAATGATGCGCGCGACGATTGCGCAGGCGCGGCGGTGGAAGCTGGCGTTGGGCGCGCATCCGGGATATCCGGATCGCGCGAACTTCGGGCGGGTGCCGGTTGAGATGCCGCTGGAAGCGGTGGCCGAGACGGTGTTCGAGCAGGTGACCGCGTTCGCGCGGATCGCCGCGGAAACCGGCT
>JAOAPQ010000289.1 GCA_025462965.1 Bryobacterales bacterium | reverse complement strand
CCGAGTGGGCCGTCAACTTCATCATTCTGATTTTCGCCACCAGCACCGTTGCCCAGCCCTTCGTTATTCCCACGGCTTCCATGGAAGGTACGCTCATGACCGGCGACCACCTGATCGTGGACAAACTTGCCTATGCCCCGCCGGGGCCGCTTACGAAGAACCTGCTGCCCTATGAGGACGTCAAGCGCGGGGACGTCATCGTCTTCCGCTACCCGCTCGATATTTCGCAGACCTGGGTCAAGCGCGTGGTTGGCGTCCCGGGCGATCACATCCGTCTTGAGAACCGGCAGGTCATTCGCAACGGCCAACAGCTCACCGAGCCGTATGTGCAGCACGTGTTTCCCAACTACAACGCCTACCGTGACGATTTCCCCTCGTCGCCGCCTGTCAGCCTTCTTCCGCAATCCGGCCGTGACATGCTCGCTCACAACATGCAGGCGGGTGAAATCGTCGTCCCGCCGGGCCGTTATTTCGCCATGGGCGATAACCGCGACAACTCGGACGACAGCCGCTACTGGGGCTTCGTTCCACGTGAAAACATCATCGGCAAGCCCGTCATTGTCTTCTGGTCCTACGATGCGCCCACCGAAGATCTAACAGGCTATACGATTCATCACGCCGTCGATCTCGCCGGGCATTTCTTCACGCGCACCCGCTGGCAGCGGACGCTGAAGCTGGTCCGTAACCCAACCTAGCCCCCGTTCGTGTAAAATCGTGAAACTTATGAAATCCATCCTTCTGCTCGTCACCGCCGTTGCCGCAGTCAACGCGCAAACACCTACTGATCCAATCAGCAAGGGCAACATGGGCGTATACAACATGGTCAAATCCACCATTCTCCGGGCGGCGGAGAAAATGCCCGAGGCGAACTACTCCTTCAAGCCCACCCCCGACGTGCGCAGCTTCGGCCAGCTCATCGGTCACATCGCCGACGGCCAGTATGAATTCTGCGCCCCCGTATTGGGCGATAAGACCGAACACCCCAGTATCGAAAAGACGGTGACCAGCAAAGCCGCCCTGGTGGAAAGCCTGAAGACCGCGTTTGCCTATTGCGACAAAGCCTACAGCGCCATGACCGATGCGCAAGGCGGCGAGATAATCGAGTTTTTTGGTCACCAATCGCCGAAGCTTACGATCCTGTCCTTCAACACCGCTCACAACGACGAACACTACGGCAACATCGTCACCTATATGCGGCTGAAGGGCCTGGTGCCGCCCTCGAGCGAGAAGAAACAATAACGTACCCTTTGTGAAGCAAGGGGGCTGATACCCGTTGCCGGGTTGCTACATTACAGCGTAGCGGACCCCTTGCGAGACAGCTTGGCGAGAACGCGCCGAAGGGCGGTGGCGACATTCTCATGGTTCGTTTGCTCAGCCCATTTCAAAAGACTCCGCAATTCCTCTTCGGCGGTCATGTGTTCGGGGTCTTTCTTCTGGCGCGGCATGTCTGAAACGACAGTGGCAGGGAAGGGGCGAAACGGACCCTTTCGCGAAAAGCGCGCAAAGCGTCGAAACTCCGCCTTAGCGGCTGTGATCCGCACGGGCGGCGGCTGGCTGTACCATTCATCGAGGCGCGCGAACGCCTGCCGGATTATATCCAGATCGTTTGCGGCGGCTCGCGACAATTCAAGATCGGCAAGCGATACCCCAAGCCTTCGCAGAACGAGACTGGCCGTTTCGGCTTCACTGATCGACAATCCCCCGGGTATTTTTACTGAGGTAGGATCGCCACAGGCAAGGGCAGCAACAGCAGCAGCAATTCCGCGATAACGGGCATTGATGATGGCAGGGTCTTCCATGCGGCTTATCATCTCACCCCAAATGTACCCATTCTGTACTTTAGGGCGTTCAGGGCCAAACTGCTACGGAACGACGAGGCGAACGAACGCTTCAGGCGTAAGTTTTAACGGCACGCTCGATCGCCGGAGCCGCCTTCTGGAGATCCTCGGGAACCATGGCGGGCGTGCATTCGACACTAGCGTTGAGTGCCAGAAACCACGGCTCGGCCAGCGCGGGTATTTGCGACGGATCCTCCATGTTCACAATGAGAATTCCGGTTCGCTTTCCACCCTCGGCGATGAAGTAGGCCGCTTCGGGTTTTTGCTCTTCGAGGATCTTTTGGATCGCTTTGAATCCGTCTTTCTTTGCGGCTGCGTTGCCAGCCTCGACGGGGAATGAGACCTTCACTAGGAATCGCATCGCGTAATCTCCTTTTTCGGGGGCCAGGGAATTATACCCCGGCTGGAGATGCAATGCATTCCCGAGCGACAACGCCGGCCGATCTCTTAGGACGAAGAACCCGTAGGATTCTCGACAAATACTTCGATGGGAAGAGGATGAGTAATCACGTAGCTGCCGTAATTCTGGTCATGCTGATCAGGCTGTACCTCGCCGTTTGCATCCTTCGCGCGGGCTAGCAGAGTGTATTTCCCCGGCTGCTTCGGTGTGAGCCAATCAAACTTCCAACGTCGCCACGCATGTCGTTGAGCAGGGTCCAGAAATTCTCCCTCCGCCCAGGATCGGCCGCCGTCGGTGCTAACGGCAATCTCAGTGACTTCGGTCTCGCCCGCCCAAGCAGCTCCGAAGACCGTGCATACCTGGTTCGCTGCGAGGGTTTCGTAAACGCGCGGCCGGGCGATCTCGGACTTCAGCTTCATTTCTCCCAACGGGCGGCGCACGGGTCTTGCATCCAGATAATCCCAATAACCGTAGTCGGATGTCTGCCAGTAACCTTGAAACGGCTCTCGTACCGCATAGATTCCTGTCAGCCACTTGACCGAAGCCATTCCATAATGACCGGGCACAATCGCCCGCACTGGATAGCCATGGTCCGGCGGAAGATCGCGGCCATTCATCTGATAGGCGATCAGAACTTCCCGCCGAATTGCTTTCTCCCGGGGCAAGCTACGGGCATATGAGATCGGAACAGGCGGCACAGGCGGCTCTTTCGGCTTGCCGTTATCAGCTCCTTCGAGCACGATTTCACAAGCGTCTTCTTCCATGCCGGCACGCTCCAACAAAGCTCGCAGAGGCACACCAGTCCATTCCGCATTGCCGACTGCGCCGAGTTCCCACTGTGCCCCTTCAACCTGTGGGACAAGGAAGACTCGACTATTCCCAGCGCACTCCAATGTGGCGGCCCGCGTTTCGGACGGCATGTCCCGCAACTCCCGGTAGCTCAGAGAAAACGGATTCCTGACCGCGCCATCAACGCGCAGCTGGTAAGAAGCGGGCTCTAACTTCGGTATTGGGAAATGACTGCGTATATAGAATAGTTCCGTCGGAGTGAGAAAAGAGTCAACTTCATCCAAGGGAGTCTCCAGATTGCGCGGCTCTTTCTGTCGAATGATCAGGCCCGAGGAGGATTGGCGCGCTTTCTTGATCCCATCCTGAATGTAAGAATTTTCAATGTAAAAAGTTTCCACAGCGTCTCCTCCATTCAGGGAGCAATACGATTGCCAGCTTGGTGCGAGGAATTAGCATCTATCAGCCGTACGCCGGAGACCATCGAGTGACGAATTGTGAAGTGCGTGTCCAAGGGGCGACGCGTAAACCGCATCTCAGCTTAGCGGGATTCCTGTAACTCAATCACCTCTCATCAACCAGACCCACCGCCGACTTGGCGGGTCAACTGCCACCAGTTCTGATGATGGGTCGAAATGACGGTACTGGATAATTCCACACGCGCTCGCGATCATCTGGCCAACGAGCGCACGTTCCTTGCCTGGCTGCGCACAGGCGTGGCGGTGGTCATATTCGGGTTCGCAATCGGCCGCTTCTCCATCGCGATTCACGAGTTTATGAAAGTGGAGGGCCATCCGCAAAGCGCCGCGCGTATTTCGGTGTGGTTCGGGCTGGTGGCAATCGTTACTGGCGTCGTTCTGGTGTTTGCCGGTTTGAAGCGCTATCGGCGCACGCGCGCGCAACTCGAAGTCGGGAAATTTGAGCCCGCTGGCCTGCTCGTCGATCTCGCGGCCATTTCTACGGTTGGGTTCGGACTCGCTTTGGGCGCGTATCTCGTCTACATTCAGGGCG
>JAOAPQ010000133.1 GCA_025462965.1 Bryobacterales bacterium | reverse complement strand
TTATCGGTAGCTATTCTGTCGCACCACCACGCTATTGAGCGGCGGGGCTCAGAGTCTGGATTTGCCTGTGCCCTTGAGCGATTCTTTAAGAATCGTAGCCGGGGCCGCCAGGCGACCCGCACTCTTTCCACAGCTTTTTCCAATTCCAGATCCCGTACGTCACCTCGTTCGGCAATGGGAATCCGAGCTGATGCGCGAGCATACACACCTGCCCGCGATGGTGGGCTTCGTGAGAAAGCATGTAGCACAGCATTTCCAGGCCAACCGGCCAAGGCGGAGCCCAGCCGTCTTTGCGAAACTTCTCGACGCGGCCGCCACAACCGCCGAGCGCTTCAGCGAGCATCTCCGCGCAGCGAGCGGCGCTCTCGGCCAATCCCGCACGGGCCTGCTGCGGCGTGCATTGGTGGAACCTTCAGGTGCGGAGCTGTAAGCCTGACCCACTTGGAGCGGACATTGTGCATGTGCGTGAAGATCGCCGCAATGGGGCGGGCCGGGCGGTTTGGCTCTCCAGGCGGTAGGGTCAAGATGTTCGATAAGAACCTGGTTCATGCGATCGTTGGCGGCAAAGATCTGGACTGCGGCTCGGCCGAGTTGAGTGTGAACCTTGTGTTGACGCGTGGTCACGGCTCCTTACTACTTGACCTATAATACTTCCGGGCCGTCGGCAATCCGGACGCGGGGGCGCACCGCCGGTCAACTCGCGGGTTTGATGCCAACGCGGTCGTTGACCGCAGCCCGCATCCGACCTATTCAGAGTGGGATTGTCAGGGTAATGGGCGAGCCGATAATCGGTGGTCGCGGATGCGAAAGACAGCGGTGAACTTTGAGGCGGTGCGCGCGTTGGGGCGCGACTTCCCGGACCTGCAGGAGAGCACGATGTATGGTTCGCCAGCGCTCAAGCTCGGCAAGCGGCTGGTGGCGTGCCTCGCCATCCACCGGTCGGCAGAACCAGGGTCGCTTGTCGTCCGCACCGACTTTGAACAGCGGGCTGCACTCCTCACCGACGATCCGGGAACGTACTACGTCACGGACCACTACGTGAAGCACCCCGTCGTGCTAGTCCGGCTTGCCCGCGTGCAGCACGACCAACTGCGCGACCTCCTCGCCGCAGCCAGACAGTGCGTTCTCGCTCACGCCGAGGGGTCGCACAAGAAGACCCGGCTGCGAGGGTGTAAGGGTCATGGCGCGAGAGGATAACCAAGAGATCGAGGAGAGGATCGTGCCCGTGTCGGGCCTGGTCCCGATGCTCGCCGTGCTGGATGTCGAACGCTCCGTCGCTTTTTACAAATTGCTCGGCTTTGCAGTGGGGAATCGCTTGCCGCGAGATGGTCCGATGCACTGGGCATGGCTGTACGCACCCAATGTCCCAGACTACCTCGACGCGACCAACCTCGTCGCTCTGCGCGAGGAACTCGTGCGTGCGGAAACAGAAGCTTCGGGTTGCCGTAAATGATCACATAGGCATCGAACCGGAGGATTGAGGCTGGCCGGTGTGCACGGTCCACATGAAGTGAAGGGGACTGTTCGGGCGGAACGAGCCGGAGCCGCTGAGTTTGCCGATTGCCCGTCATCCAGGGCAACCCGCTCTTTAATCGGCGAAGACGTAGCTGAGTCCTGGGTATGGTCCTCTCCGTAGGTGACGGGCTCGGCTGCTACGAAATCCTCGCGCCCGCCGGCGCGCCGGTGTTGCGCACGCCGAGGGCACGCAAGCAACGTTCAACTCATGGGAACGGAAGCAAGAAATCCCACGCTGAGTAGCGACCGCAAATCTAGTCGCCGCGCGCTGTCTGAATTCTTGCATAGCTCGGCAAGACAGACGGCTATACTCCGTCACTTATTCCCGACGGAGAAAAGAAATCGGGAACGCCAGGCGGTGAACCTCTTGGCGGGTGATTCTTCTCGATATTCGTTTAGATTATTAGTCGCCGGATTGGCGTCTGGCTTGGTCCGCATCCGAAGCCAAATCCTTCAAGAGCTGGAAGAACTCTGTAGTCTGGCCAATGAAAAGTCCGTCGTTCATGAGAGCGGTGACTGCGCCCATCGCAATCCCCCGGGTCTCGGTTGGACGAATAATTGAACAGAGTGGGAAGTTTCGGTTTAGGAATGGGCATGGCTCTGGCATGATCAGGTTGGCCTGCAACGTCTCCGGCTGACTGAAATGGAGGTCGAAGAACGTCACGTCTGAGTTGTTTATCGGATCATGGACCGTGAACGGCGGATTGCCTGGAGGCCCATTAGGGTTTGTGTTCGCATTGCCGGCTTTGTCTTGCCAAGTTTGAAAGTGCATTGCCTCGGTTGGACCGATGCTGAGGACGATCCGCAAAACTTCCGGGTCGGTTACTCTCTGAGCAAGTCCCGGGTAGAGGCTGGTGCCACCTTGCTCGATAAAGCAAAAGTGGAAGCCCGCCGTGAAGGCGATCGCCTTGATCAGGTTCGCGTTGTTCGAGTCAGCATCAGTTCTGGGAATCGCCGTATGCTTCCCGCTATTCAAGCTCGGGACCGCTTGAGCGAATGAGGTGTCACCGAGATCGGGGTTCTTGTTGTTGGAACGATACCGGCCCCAAAAACTGGTGTCGATGGTGAGTTGCGTGAGGTTGGTGAGCCGTCCCTTCATGGCTGACCCTATTGCCTTGCTGCCTGCCAATGTGCGGAAATGGGGGCCAGCCAGGCGATCGAGGTCCTCCGTGCTGGCGCCTTTCGATTTCAAATACGTTAGCAGGAAGTTCGCGTGGCTGAATTCATCATCGGTATTGTCGTTAATGTACTGGGGCATGTCGCCATCCAGGATCTGAAGAGCGGTCGTGTACGCCGCGTTCCCCCCAGTGGGGGTTGGCTTAGTGCCGGTTGCCGGATTAGGAGCTTCGAAAAAGCTGTTGACCCCCGTCGCTGAACTGAGTTCCCAGTATTGTTCCCAGAGATCGCTCTCGAGGATTTCGGCGGCGGCTAGAAACCTTAGAATTGCCGCATCGCCCGCGGTGAGCCTCCCGGGTTCCTCACCGAAGGCAGTTTTGGAATTGGACAGGAGGCCCGCGCCGACCCTGGCCGTGCCCGCTACCGCTAGTGCTCTTTGAATGAAAGAGCGCCGGTCGGTTGGGCTTTTGATACGATTCGTTAAATCTTTCATACAATCTCTCCTTCTCATATGTGACAAAGTGACAAGTTCGGAAACTGGTCTTGTACATCGATCGATGTTATGCCTGAGGGTATGGAACAGTCGTAAGAGTTTCGCTAAAGATTCGTAAAAACATGTCGAAACCAGGCGTTGGGTGAGTTCGCCGTAGCGGTCGTCCTGGGGGACGATTTCAATGGCGACAAACGCTGGTAGTCCCATTCGCTGTTTTCGAACGACCAAGACAGTTGCCATAGGCCGCATCCGACGAAAACGCGGCGTACAAATATTTTCTCGCGTTAAAAGACCGCATGAAGGGTCGCGGATATGACGAATTCTTTCGGGAGATAGTCGAGTACAGCTACTGCGCGCCCTCCGACGGCAGATAACCCGCGGTATAACGGCCCATAACCTCGCTTGATTACGGCTTGTCGAGCCACTTGGATGGTTTTTCGCCTATACAGCGGAAGTGCCTCCCTGTGATAGCGGCGACTTCACTCCCGGAGAACGGCGCTTCCGGAATTCGAGATTGACGCCGCGCTGTTTGATGGGGAGGCAGTCAACGGCCGCGGTCGAATTCCGATCTCCGGATTTTACAGGCACGAGCTCGTCGAACAGTCGGTTCGCCGCGGTTAGGCGAAGGGAAACACTACGCGTTAGTGAGGAGTAATGTTAGAACTCCACCATTAGATCGACTCTTGAATATGCGCTCAGATCGCCTCGCCACACACAATTCTGTGTCCGTCCGGTGTACTCAGACCGAACTCTCTCAGGCCCCATGGTTTGTTCGTTGGCTTCGATGAAACGAGCGCCCCTTTAGCCGTAAACTCCCGGTAAACGTCATCCACGCCTTCAACATTCCAGTAAGCATAGTAGGAGTGATTTCCCAGTTCGCCCGCCGGTCGCTCATCTACGGACTCACCGAGCATCACCCGGAAACTATCACGCGTCAGGAAGCTCCAACCCTCGGCATTGATTGGGTCCTTTCGGAATCCGAGAACGTCCATGTAGTAACGAGTCGACACCTCAAGATCACGGACTGCCAATACGGATCGGGAATTGACAATTTGAGGCATGCTTTATTGTCTCGAACTTGAGAGTGCAACAAAATAAGGCTACGGACCGCGATCTGTCGC